>CAMFFI010000001.1 GCA_945949625.1 uncultured bacterium
GCTGCGCACCCTGTGAATTGTTAAGCCCCATAAGATTCATTTTGTAATTTATAAGAGCGGTAAAGTGTCTGTACATTTTATTTCTCCTTTAATCGTCAAAAATATTTCCAAAAACATATATTGTTTGTTTGATTTTGTCATTTTCAATATTAAGTCCGGTTATCTTTCCATCTTTTACTTTCATACAAGTTACACGGAACGCAGCTTTAACTTTGCCGTTTTCAAATTTATAGTTTTGTCTCATTGTTCCGTCACGCATTTTGGATTCTAAAGGTATGTAAATAAGCGGAGCTGTATAAAGTTCTCTTCCGATTCCCCAGTTAACACAGGCGCGTTTGAAAGCATCGCTTGCTTCACCTTTTTCTGAATCAGAATAGCTTTCTGTTCCGCAATCGCTTTTGTAAACCCACCTCGGTTCCAATTCAGAATTTTCAAAATTAACATTTATTCCTACTCGGCAAAAATCTTTATTTTTGACTTCATAATGATTTCTGTCCCAATTTTCTTTTCCGACAGTTTCATCAAGAATGTTCATATCACACCGAGCGTCTTTATAAAGCAAAAGCGTCACATAGCTTCCGTCTTTTCCAATGCTTCCTATTCTGCACTCAATATCTTCCGCAGTAAGGTATCTAAATTTAAGTTTCATTGTTTTCCTCCCTATTCTTCGTCCTTAATACCGAGCATTTTTGCAATGTTAGAGGAATTATCCATAAAATGCTTTCTGCTGTCCTCGTCTTTAAATCCCTCTGTCCAAAGGTCTTTTAAAAGCCCGTCAAAGCTTTCAAATTCCTCATTGCTGTCTTTCGGTTCTCCCGCGGTGATATAATCGTCATAATATCCGTATGACCTTTTGTCATTCACCCTTTATCACCTCTAAAATTTCATCATCTTTAAGCTTTAAAATTTCCGCAATCTTTCCAAGCCGTTTGATTGATAGTCCAGACGGTCTGCAAAGATATGTATAAAGCGTATACGGCGAAATCCCTAAAACCTTTGCTATGTCTTTGTCGCAAAGTCCAAAGATTTGCTCCTGCCGCCTCACCCTTGCGCGGAATCTTCCTGCTGCGCTGTCCTGATTTTTTGTTCGCATTTTTGCCTCCTTGTTTTTTTCTATTGACAAAAAAGGCTGTAAAGTGCTATATTCTAATTAGAGTATTGTTTTTGAATATAAACGGAAAAGTTTTTTACTTTGTCCGCGTATTTTCTTTACGCTTTCTTTGCCCTGTGACCATAGTATATCTCAAATTTTTCGATAAAGCAATAGCTTTTTCTTAAAAAATTTGGAATTGTATAATTGCACATATTTTTCCTTTTGGTGAGTTGGTTAAATGTACGAAATTGACAGAATAAAAGAACTTGCGAAAGTTCGAGCCCTGTCACTTCGACCAAAGTAAAGCCATTTTTTGAACTTCGTGTCATATTTCGTGGCAGAAATTTTAAAGAAGGCAAACAAAAAAAGCCGGGGAATTACTCCCCGGCTTTTCTTATGCTTTTATTTTTATAACGCCCATTTTTTGCCCTGTCTTTTTTTCAGAAACAGGCTCGTCTTTCTTTTCTTCCGTTTTTATTTTCGGGATTTTTTCAAATTCTTCTCTGTCATACCATTCTGAATTTTTTACGGTTATGTTTTGGTTGTAATCAATCCAAAGATAGTCGACAGGGTTTACTGTACTGTCAACATTTCCGTTTTCAAGAAATTTAAAAACACCGTAGTTTCTTTTTTTAAGTCCGGCGCAATACTGCCAATACTTTGTATCTGTATCAAGCTGTAAATGAAGGTGCTTTCCTGATGTCTTTGCCCCGGTGTTACCCATATATCCGATTACGGTGTCTTTCGTCACCCTTTGCCCGGCTTTTACCTTTGGCATTGATTTAAGGTGCATATATGTAACGGTAAGGTCGGAGGCTTTTCCGGTCTTGTTGTTTTCACAGTTTTCATATACAACAATGGCAACATATCCGCAGCCTGAATATTTGCCGGTTGTAACACCGTTTTTGCCGTCACAGCCAACAAGCTTTACAATTCCGTTTCCGAGGGCATAGACAATATCGCTTCCCACACAGTCAATGCCGTAATGGTTAAATTTCCATTTTTTCAGATATTTTTTATTCTTATATCCGGCGGTAGGTTTAAAATTGTTTATTGGCAAAACAAGCCTTTGCATACTTAAACCTCCTTTTTAAGGTCAAGAACAGCACTTTCTATAAGATTGTTTATCGCTTCCGTATCAACTTTGTACCCTTTTGTTTTTAAAAATTCAAGAACATATTCCTTTTTTTGTTCTCCCATTTTAGATTCTTTGAAAATCATTTCCGCCGCCTGTACCGCAATTTTTACCCAGTTTTTAAGTGTTGCAAAGTTTTCGTCGCCAAGCTTTGCTTTAAGGTATGGAATTAAAAATGCGGAGCATACCGCAAAAATCAAAAGAAACGCATACTTAATTACTTCTGTAATATCAATCATCGTCATTTCCTCCCTCGTTTTCAATACCGTATTTTTTGTTAAGCTTTATCTTGTTTTCAGCTTTTGCTTTGGAATAATAAAATCCTGTTCCTGTCGCCACTTCCGCAGCCGTGGACGGAATAAGATAGATAAGCGGTTCAAGATTTTCAGTCTTAAGTATCATATAGCAGGCAAAAGCAATGACGGCTATATTAACTAAAGCCGCCACATAAAGTATTTTTTTTGAAAACTCCGTTTTTTTAGACGGAGTAATTTTTATGTTCATTCAAGCTTTTCCCTCACTCTTCGTACTTCGCCCTCTATTGCGTCAAGTCGTGCTTCTATTCGAGGAAACTTCTCCGCATATCCGTTATGTACCTCAAGCTTTTTATTTACGGAATCAAATTTTTCCTTTATGTTTCCAAGTTCGGATTTTACAAGCGCATTAAAAGTTTCCTGCTTTGTCTGCGATTCTTTTTGATTTCTATGACTTATTATAATCTGCGCCGCTATTGTCGCAGTAGCAGTAATAAGCGCCACAATAACAGCTTCGCTCATTTCTTTCTACCTCTTTTCACAGGTTTTTTTTCATCGGTCTTTTCCGTGGGTAATTTAACTACTTCTTTCCCCTCGTCCTCAAATGTTATTTTGGTAAAGTCAGCGGACGGAAAACTGAATTTCCGTCCGTCAACTCCCTCATAATATTCTCTGCCGTTTTCCGTTCCAAGGTGATACCCTTTAAGCTTGCCTATCTCCATAGGCTCGGTTTCATAGTTAGGTGCGTGTAACATTGCGTTCCTCTCCTTTACGCATAATATTTGTAGAACTCTTTTGCTTCACTCTCGGTGAAACCGACAGCCATAAGCATAGCAATATAGGATTTAAGCGTTTTCTTTGTGCCGTAGTCCCCTATTGATGTGACGGCGCTTGCCGCAAGGGCTATTTTCTCCTCGTTCCACTCGTTTGCCGTCCTGCCTTTATTTGCGGCGGCAAGCAGCTTGTCTGCTTTTTTCTTTTGCGTAGAGCCAAGGTCGTCATACTTTGTTTTTGAGCCTTTTGCGACATTGTATCTCGCAAGAGCCTGTTCGGCATTGTAGCCGTATTCAAGCATATAGCTTTGCAGGTCTTCTTCCTTGTCAGCTTGGTCTCTGAAAGCAACATAAAGAGAAAGCATTTCCTCGTCCGAGGTGTCCGGCACTTTGCGGATATTTTCAAACGGCGATTTATATTCGCCTTTGTCCTTTTTGCGCTCGATAAGCTCGATAATCTTTATATCTTCCTCAACGGTGGTGCTTGTGTCGTTCATAAGATAATCCGCAAGCTGATAAGACCTTGATATTTTCACGCCGTCTTTCTCGTACTCGGACATATTGTCATACGCCTGCTTGGCGCGAAGATATTTCGGAATCGAAAGCTTTTCTTTTTTAGCGTCCTTAACATCCTGCGTAATTCTGCTTATGGAATAGTCATCGTCAAAGCCGTACTTTGCCATTTCGTTCGCAATGTTATAGCAGTCCTGTATAAGCTCGGCTTTTTCATTGGGGGAAAGCTTCTGAAACTCTCTGTCCTTTCGCAATTCGTCAAGCAGCTTGTATCTCTCCTTGCCGATTTTCCTTGCCACTTCCTCATATTCCTTACCTGAAAGTGCAATCTTCTCTCCGTCAATGGTAATTTCCGTAGGATAGCTTGAAGGAAATACATTCGTGTCAACCTGCGTGTCAAGCTGGTCAAGCATTTTCTGAACTTCGTCATCGTTTTCCCTGTACCATTTTGCCGGAGAAATAAAGCTTTCGATAAAACGCTTTGTGTCGTTTTCCTCGCCAAGGGAATTGCCCCACTCGTCAAGTCTTGCGGGAAGCTTTTCTCTGTCGCCGTATGCCGCAGTATATTGATTTATTATGTGCTGTACCCATTTCGGATAATTTGACGTCTTGTCGTTGTAGTAAGTGCTGCGTTTTTCCTTGTCTGCGCTTTCTCTTGCGTTCACAACAACTCTCGGAATAAACTGTGTCGCAAATTTTTCAGCGCTGTTGCCCAAAACGTCAAACATATCGTTTGCATATGATTTATTAAAAATCAGGCTCTGAATCGTCTGAAGCATACCCTGTTCCATAAAGGAATCAATTCCTTTTGAAGTAAAACTAAAAGCATCGCTTAAAAAGTTTGCAATAATTTCAGTCGCGTTCATATCGGATTTTACATTTTCAACGGTGTTTTCGAAAAGCTCCTTAAGACCGATTCCGCTTCTAAGCTGCATTGAAATACTGTCTATCCAGTCAATGGAAATGTACAAATCTCCGTTTTCTTCATCCTGAATTTTAAGGTACATTGTATTGTCCTTTTTTTCATCATCAGGCTTATCCTCGTCGGAATCTCTGCCTATCGTAAGAAGTCCAAGCATTGAAAGAATAGCTCCGCCTATGGTAATTGTTGTTCCCGTCATTCCCTTTGCACATCGTTCAAGAACAGAGCGAGCGTCAACATCTCCCTTTGAAGCTGATTTAAGGTCGCTCAAAGCAAAAACAAGACCGGCAGGGCTGTAATTAAATGCAGAAGCCGCAATGTTTACAGGCACTTTTTTAAACGGAGCCATTGTTTCAACTAAAAGTCCAACAGCATATTTCTTTGCTTTTTCGCTGAATGTGTTCGTCGGCATACTTTTCCATTTGTTTATAAAGTTTGCAATGGAACTTTCGTTGTTATATGTACCTTTAAGCGCTTCTTCCATTGAAACCGCTGCTGCCTGCGTATACGCCTGCACGGCTTTTGCCGAAGCTTTATCGCTTAAAAATTCAGCGCTCCAGTTGTTAGCTTTTGCAACCTGTGAAAAACGGTCTTTAAAAAGCTGCTTTTCAAAGAAAATATCCGTTTTGTTAAGAATCGTTGTAGGCACGCTGAAAATTTTGTCAAGCATCCAACCCGGAAGATTATATTTTGAAAACTTATTAAGCTTTCCGGGTAGGCTTTGCATTGTGTTTGTCCTGTTTATTTCGGCAAAATAACCCTCTTTATATTTTGTTTCGGAATTTTTTTCACCGTTAAATACATTTCCGGCATATTTTGAAACTTCTTTATCTTTAGTTAGAGAAGTTGTCAAAACATAATCTCCGTGCTTTTTCTTAAATCCTCTTTCAAAAAGATAAAGCCAAACATTTTTCTGCTTTACCATAGCAAGCTGAACCGCGTTTGAAAAGAAGTTCTTTATTGCCGTTATCGGTGAAGAAAGCATACAGAAATAACGAACCGCGTTTATTTTTTCCCACCCGCTTGCCGGAATTTGGTTCGCAATATCTCTGTTAAGGTCAAGCGTTGCCCTTGCTTCGTTCTCTGTGCCGACACTTTCTTTTGCCTTTTTAAGAAGTTTATCGTCAAGAATAATTTTCTTTCCGTCAAGCTGTTTTTCGTGCTTTTGATTAAGCGTCTGCGTAAGTTGTTCGTAAAATGCAGTAAAATTCGTGCGGTCAAGTGTTTTGAGCATTTTCATACTCTCGCTAACCTGTCCTGCATTTGTTTGGTTAGCCGCAATCATAGCATATATCCTTGTAGAAAGGTCGTTTGCTTCACTCGTATTTATGTCCGAAAGCATTTCGCACATCATAAGGCCAAGAACATTGTGCTCTGCGTCATATTTGGTTTTGCCGTCAGCCGCCCTTTCAAATTCGGCATAGGCTTTTTCCGCACCGTTCGCTTCAATATAGTTCTTTGCCCAGTTTATAACTTCGCTGTGCTTCTTTTTAAAATAGGTAAGTCCGGCGTTTCTGTTATCCCTTACTTCCATATTTGCGGCAATCTTTTCAACAAATTCGTTTGTTCCTATTCTTGAAGCAAGCGCTGTTGCAACAGATTTTGAAACGCTCCTGCCGCCTATTTCTTTTGGAACTTCCGCCGTTTGATTAAGGGTATATCTCACGCCTTTTTTACCAAGATATTCCGCAAAGAGAAAAACGCTTTGTGCAACTCTGTGTGTTTTACCTTCCTCATTTTTAACATAATAATTTCCGTCTTTCTCAAAGTATGTATCGCCGTCAATAACGGAATCCACCGTTTCCTGCCATACCGTTCTTTCTCCTTTAACGGGGTTTTTAACAACTCTTTCAAGGGCGTTTCTGTCTGCCTTTGTAAGCTTCGTTTCGCTTTGATAGCGGTCATAATCATTAAAAGGATTCTTTGTGCTTGCCTTTTCCGGCTGTACTTTGCTTTCGTTCGCCGCCCTCGTAATATTCATAGGGTCGCTTTCCATTGCGCCGACCGTCTCCGGGTGCTCCGCTCCGTTTTGATATTCGGGGGAATATTCGTTCTGCTGCGTTTTTGCAGCGTTTTCGGAAATTTGCTGCGTTTTTGCAGCGTTTTCGGTTTGAGCACCGCTGTTTTCCGCCGAAGCTGTTTTTTGAGCACCGTTTTCCGCTTCAAGCATTTCAAGGTCTGTTTTATATTTGTCTATGAGCACCGAAACATCTTCCGCGCTTCCAAGATAATCGCTGCCGTTTTTATCCGCAGTCTGCTGTTCAAACTTGAACATAATCTCGCTGTATTTGTCGGGGTTTTTCTGCTCAAGCTTTGCCATATCACCGTTTTCAAGCTTTTGTTTGAGCATTTCAAGATTTCTAATCACACTTTCAATGCGTTTTTTCTTCTTATCCGTGCTCGATTCCGTGCTCGCGGTCTTTTCTTCTGTATTCGCAGGCTTTTTCTCCGTGCTCACGGATTTTTTATCTGCCGCAAAATGCTCATCGCGATATTTTTCAAGTTTTGCCGCCGCTTCGATGTATTTTTGACTTTCTTCTGCCGAAAGCTCCCGGAACTGGTCGTAATAGTTTTCCGAATCAGTTTCAATCGGAACAACACCGTCCTCTGCCGCTTTTTTATATCTTTCTATAAGAGAATCTATATCCTTGCGGCTTTTAAGCATATATCGGTCGCCCTCGTCCATAATTAAACCGTCATTAAACAAAGCGCTGTTTTCGGCTTTTATTTCTGCTCTGTGTCCGTTCTCAAACGCTTTCTGCATAGCGCCTTTCAGCTTTTCACCGAAGCTTGGGTGCTTCTTCATAAAGGCTTCAAAGCTCTCCGCGTTGTACGCTTCGTTGTACAAGGCTTCAAACCTCGATTGCTTCATACTGGTATTGCTGAAATCCTTGTATGCGCGTTTTACCGTGTCCCTGTCCGCTTTCCTTGCCGTGCCCTGCTGCGGGGCTTTCTGCGGGGCTTTCTGCGGGGCTTTTGTTTCGGCTTCACTCTTTACCTCTGCGGGCTTTTGAGCCTGCTGTGGGGCTTTCTGCTTGGGCTGTGCGGGGGTTTCGGCTTCCTGCCGTGCGGGGGCTTCCTGTGCAGCCTTTTTTTCGTTAAACAGCTCGGTATATGCCTGCTTGTACGCTTCTTTTTCCGCGCCTTCACTGCCATTATACAGGTTTCTGATGCGCTGAAGTTTTTGGTCTATGGTAAGGTCGCTGTTTTTAACCGTTTCGATGGTTTTCTGTGCGGAGCTTGTTCTCTTCCCAGGGGCTTTCTTCTCCGCCGCTCTCACATCAAGCTGGTCAAGCATTTCCTCGTGCTTTACTTCCTTTTTGGAAGGCTTCTTTTTCGGGGCTTTCTGCTCCGTCTGTGCGGGGGCTTCCTGCTGTGTTTGAGTTTCCGCCTGCACATTTTCTACCAAAGGCAAAGTGCTCTCAACGGGGCTTTGAGCGCCGTTCTGCGCGTTATTATTTTCAATCGCAGCCGCAATTTCAGAATCGGGAATAATATTATCAAGCTGTGCATTGACAGTCGCTCTAACGGCAGGGTCTTTTTCAGCTTCAAAAGTAACTTTCATATCTTCAAGAACTTCTTTTTTTGCGTCTTGAAGTTTTTCGTCTATTTTTGCATTGCCGGAAAAAGCCTTTGTCATAAGCTGATTTGAAACACCGAAAAGTCCGCCGGTTATTGAAGCAATTTTTGCGCTTTCAAGAAGTTCATTCCAGTCCCAGTTCTGTTCCCATTTTCCCCTTGCAACAAGGTCAATTACTCCGTCTGCAAGGTAGTTCATAGTATATTCGGCAAATTCCTCGCCGCCTTCTTCAAGCGCTTCATAGAGGATAGCAGTAACCCATTTCTTTTTTGCTTCTTCCTCAATGGCGTTAAGAGGGCTTTTGCCTCCGCCTATACCGCCAAGGCTCTCTGCAACATATGAAGCAACTCCGGCAACAAGCGCTCTTGCTGAACTTTCCACTTTGTCAAGTCCTGCGTTTCTGCTTTCAATATATTTGTCGCCGAAGCTTCCCATTGCCATTCCGCCGGTAAATATATTGTTTGCCACATGTGAACCTTTTTCAGCCGCTACTTTCGCGACTTCTTTCGCCGCCTTATCAAGTGATAAACCGTTATTAACTCCTGCCGCAAGTCCTTTTCCAAATGCCGCTTCACTTGCGATAGAACCCGCAAAAGTCGAAATCGGACCGGTTAAAAGTTTATATGAAAGCATTGTCGCAATGCTGTCACCTGCTTTTGCAATGTCTTGCCCAAGCTGTGAAGGTCGCGCCGCAATTTCATTTTGAAGCTGAACATCTGCAATATCGCCGATTTTTCTTGCTGTTCCCTCGTCATAAACCTTTTTGCCCGGTTCATATCCGAATGTATCATAAAGCCAATAACCGAGGTTTTCAACACTTTCTCCGGCGGCGCTGCGCAAACGGTTCAAAAAAGCATATTCTCCGCCCTTTGTCGGGTCGTTCAGCTCGTCCTCAAGCTCATAATATCTGTCTTTGATATTTTCGCCTATATTTGTGCGGGTTTCTTGCGCCGTGCTTCCGCCCGGTACTTCCTGCATACGCGCTCTTTCAAGCGCGCTGCTGTTGCGCTTCTTATAAAGGGCGTTCTTCTCTTCGTCCGAAAGCTTGTCATATCTTCTGCCGGCTTCTTCCCACTGATATTTAAGCCTTTCTTTTTCCGCTTTAAGCTCGTCCTGTATGTTGCGGTTCTTAAGGTTTTCTACCCATTCCCCGTCGCGGATGGCGGCTTTGCCCATTGCTTCGCTTCTGGAATTTACAAAGTCCTGCGCATTGCCGCTTTTCTCTGCGCTTCTCGCTTTATCAAGGGCGCTGCTGTTCGCTTTTCTTACATTCTCGCGGCTCTTTTCTGCAAGTGCTTTTTCGGCAAAAAGCGCATTTCTCGCTTCATCCTCTTTGCTTTCGGGCTTGCTTTTCGGCTTCTCGGAAACCGCGGGTTTCTGTTCTTTTTCCAGTTCACTTTGCGTTATTTGGAGGTCGCGCCGCTTGTTGTCCGTAATCGGCATTTTTTTATTGCTCACGCTGCTTTTTGTTACGGTGTCAGGCTTTTTTGGAACAGAGGGCTTTTGTTTTTCACTTTGCCCGAAATCGTGAGGCTTGCCGAAGTTTTCGCCGGAGCGAACTCTCTTTTGGAAGTCCGATTTCTCGTCAAAAGTGCTTCTTCCGGCGGCTTTATCTTTGAGGTATTGGCGAATTAAATCTTCTCCGTTTTCTGGTTTCTTTTTATTTGCCATAAAATCACCTCTTAATAGCAGTCTTCTATATCGGTAACGGTATACTTTGCAGCTTCATTAAGGGCAACAATAAATTTGCTTCTTGCCTTGTTGCTTCGGTAATCGTTGTCATCGTCAACAAAAGCGTGTTCTGCAATACCGTATGCAAGGGCGGTCTGCGTAATTGAATCGTGATAAGGAATCTCCTCTGAAAGCGTTTTAAGCCTCGGTGCAGTCAAAAGTTCTTCTTCACCGTTAAACCGTCTTATGCTGTTTTCAGTTTCAAGCGCTTCCGCTATTGCAAGGTTTACCCAACCTATTTTATAATCGTCAAGGTCAGGCACTTCGTTTTGAAGCTCCGGAACAAACGAAAGCGCCAAGTTATATACTTCCTGCCCTGTCATATCTGTTCACCAAGCCTTTCCTGCGCGTTTTGAATTGTTGTCATCGGGTCATACTGCCGATTTTGAACACCGTCGCCCATAATCTGCTGTGCCTGCTGCATTTGCTGTGCCTGCTGCATTTTTGCCATAACCGCAGGTTTATTGAATATATATTTATCGGGAATAGCGTCAAGATAAGCAATAGGGTCTGTTATAATTCCATTCTGTAATAGCTTATCCATAGTGTTTACCTGCGTAATCTCGTTGAAATAGCTTCCTCCGCCTATGTCTACTGAAAGCTGCATACGGTCATATTGAATCTTTCCAAAGTCAACATTTGCGGTAATGTCGTTTCCCGCGTCATCCGTAAACGAAACTTCGCGCACTCCGTAATTCTTTCTCATCATTTCAATAAGAATACGGACAACATCTTCAACAAACTGATAAAAAGCCTGTCTTTGAAGTTCAAGAGGTGCTGTCGCCGCTTTCTGAACAGCTATAATTGCCGAAGTGTTTTCGGGGTTCACGTTACCGAGAGCCGCGTCATTCGCTCCCATAAAGTCCTTTGTATATTCAACAACTTTATCAACAAGTATACTAACGGTTCCATTCATATCTGCGGCTTTTGAAACGTCCATAACCGCAGAATTTACGTCTCCTACAACACCTATTGCCTGACCTATTTTATTTGACCACTTGTGAATCTTTGTCATATCATAGAAAAGTTTCGGGAATGCCATTCTTTTCTCGTGCTCAAGGCTCATAGCAAAAAGCTTGTTGACATAAACCTGATTGGGAATAAGACCGGTAATCGGGCTTTGACCGTGATAGCTGTTTTTAATTGTGTCCCAGTTCATCCACGAAACAGGATATTTTCTGTACCCTGTGTCCGTGTCGCCTTTAAGTTCCAAATCCTTTGTCGTACGCATAAAATGAACCGTGCCTTTTTCTTTCCACATATACACAAGTTCTGTAACAATTTCGCCCGAAGTATCTTTGTCCTCGCCGTAATATTCTTCGTCTCCGTCACTCTTTATGCTGTTAATTTTGTCCTTGCTCATTCCCTCGTCTTCAAGCTGTTCCTTAAAAACATCAAGCTTATGGCGCTTTACAAGAATTATATACGGCTGTTCGTCAACCTCTCGCTCAAATGGGTTTCCGAAAAGCATTTTTGTGTTGTCAACAACTTCAAGTTTCGGGTCATCGGAAGCATTGTCCCAAAATACATAAAGACAGCCGTCACCGTCAACCGCACAATTTCTCAAAACCTCTCGAAGACGTGTTTTTGTCTTTGTCTTTTCAAAAATGCGCTCAATTTCCGTCTTTATTATCTTGCACTCCGTCGAGGAACTTTCAGTCCTAACAAACGGTGTAAGCTGAACGGCAATGTCATCAGCTATAATCATTGCAATAAGGTAATTAACAACTCTTTTTATTATGTTGAAAGTTGTCTTGTCAATGTCCGGCGCTGTAACACCTTCCCATTGCCTACCTATATAAAAGTTTTCATTCTGCTTTATGGTTTCCGCAAGGTCAATGCTGTCGTTATAGTCGGTGCATTTTTCATATGCTTTCCATATAGTTTCGGGTGTCTTGATTTTCAATCTTTGTTCTGCCTCCCTCCGTCAAATGAAAGAAAGTTGTTCCATTGTTCTTCAATCGGAATTTTCCTGTCAGTTTCCTCTGCCTTGTCCGAAGATAAAAGCTTTACTTTTCTGATTTCGCTTTTAAAGTAAAGAAAAATTCCTGCGTCAACAATAAAAAGAAATATAATCAAAAACGCTGTCAAAGTTTAATCACCTCATTTTCGGGCATAAAAAAAGCGCTGAAATTCAGCGCTTAAAAAATCATATAAAGCAAAAAGCCCTATCTTTCGATAAGGCTTTTTTACTTTGCAGTTTTCGCTGCATTACCATTTCAATTTTTGCCGCCATTTTTCAGGCACTTGCTCAAATGCGTTTGCTTTCGCAAGGATTGCCGCAATTTTGATTGTATTGTCGTTAAGGCTCATTTATCCTACCTCCACATAAAGCCCCACCAGCTCGGCAAGGGCGTTGTACACCGGCTGGCCGGTGTTGCGATTGCACAGGTACAGTATATTGTTTTGTGTGTAATACTTGCCGCTCTGAAGCGCCATGTTGCCGTTGTATGGGATAGGGTCATACTTCGTGCCGTCATGGCTCTCGCAGATTTCCGTCCACAGGCTGGCGGCGTTTTCCGGCTCCCAGCCGTTTTGCGCTGTGTGAGCCTGTAGGCAGCGCCACAGCTTACCGCCACGATGCGCCTTATAGCCTGCTGTGTAAGCTTGTCCGGCAGACCACTCCGGGTAAAACTCCACCATCCGTAAAGCGGTGTTGTCGTCCACCGTCAGGGTGTTGATTTGCTGACGTACCAACATCTCTTGCACTTCGGAAAAAGACAAGGGTCGGGTGCGCTCTAATACTTTGGCGTGCGCCGCGTCGCGGTCGGCTTGCTCTTGCAGTTCTGCAATTTCTTCGTCGGTCAACGGCGCCGGTTCCACGTACTCCCACTTTTTTGCTCGACAGTTAAACGCCTGCATTACTCAACCCACCTTTCCAGCTTCACCTTTGTCCCGCTGATAATTTTAAGGTAATCGCTACCGATAGCATTAATGTCATATGCAGTACCAATGAAGTGCGGTGAGGAGGTGGAATACAATTTCGCAATTTTCGTACCGTCAGAATTCAGAAAGTATGGTCTTAGTGCCCCTTCCGGCATAACGTAGGGAACCAACGGGCAGCAGAAGGAATTGTTTTTGAAATGGAAACTTGCATTTTGACTCGGAGCGTTAAAACCACACAGGATTTCCCCGACAATTCGGTAAGGGCTTTCCACTTCGGCAGTCACCTGCTGGTATGCCTGATACGCATTTCGGATTTGTACATATCCTGTATTCCGCCCAAAATACGGGACTTCTGTTCCTAAAAAAGGTTTATCATACAAGGTCGCTGTCGGCTTAAATTGTCCGTCCAATGTGAGCCGTATTTTCTTGGCGTCAATATTGGTGACGGCAAGGCACGCTCCTTTACTGAATTTTACGTTGGTCGGAACAAACGTTGTGGGCGGCGTGACATTTATCGAGAATGTTGTGTCTGATAGTTTAGTAACTGTCGCCCCGTCGGTATTTAGGATTGTGTTATATGCGACACCTTCCTTGGCGCATTGCTGGAAAAATACATATTCCGTGTTCAATGCAAGATTATTGAGTTCACCTTCTGCGCATGTGAAAATACCTGTTTCAGAGTCGAAAGCCGTCGGGTTAATGACGTCCTGCTCCCATACGGTATCAAGAACTGTTTCCCAATGGCCGCCACCGCTTGGCATATCCGCCGCTTCCCACGCGGTCGGTTTCCCGCTTTCGTCAATCGCCTTTACCTTTACAGTCTGACCGACTGCCGCAGAGGTAAGCCCAAGAGAAATATCCGTGCCGCCGCTTCCGCCGCTCGGAATATTTACACTCAACGGTGCAGAGCCGTCATATGTTGCATTTACTGCGCCTGTGAATGTCAAAGCGTTAGGGTTTGGAAGGGCTTCCACAAAAGCGCTGATATCATTCACTTCACCATTCGATGTTATTTCGATAATATTAGTACCAACCACTGCGCCCGTCTCATCATTAATGCACTGGATTAAGCCAAAATCCAGAGCGTCAGCCGTTAATGCTATAAGAGGGAGACCGGTGCCGCCATATTCAACAATCACTGATGTTCCGGCAAGAATAGCATCCCTAATATCGAGGAATGTCTTATCCGCCGACAAAGTACCGTTGTTGTCAGTTACATGAACAATCAGCGCACCGGATGCCAGCTTTTCGGCAAACTCCGCCTCCGTGCCGGTGTATCCGCCGTCCTGTGCGTACTGGTAGGCGGTTTTTCCGTTAGTGCCGGGCTGCCCATCCGCCCCTTTCGGAATCCCAAGGTTAAGGGTAAGGTCTGGGCTTTCCCCCGTTATACTCGCCGTTGCGTTCTGCCCCGCATCAAGTGTCGTAACAGAGCCTATGGTTAAGTTCGGCGTTGCTCCGGGGTCGCCTTTGTCACCCTTTGCGCCCGGGCTTCCCGGCTCGCCCTTTTCGCCCGGCTCACCTTTATCGCCTTTTGCGCCGGGACTGCCGGTGTCGCCTTTGTCGCCTTTTTCGCCGCGGCTCGGCTTGCCTGTGTCGTCGCTTCCAACAAACCAGTTTCCATTATCCCCAACATAGGGCGTTTTGCCGTCCTCACCGTCCTTGCCGGGCGCGCCCGCTGCGCCCGGCTCACCTTTCAGGGACGCAAGCCACTCTGTCTCCGTGCCGTTAAAGCCGTTTTCTTTTGCAATTTCATATGCGCTTTTTCCTCGGGGCAAATCCTCGCCAACGCTTGCCGCAGCGCCGCTTTCCTCGCTTACGCTCACTTCGTCCGCGGATATGACCGCGCCCTCCGTGCTCCCAAGGCTCGGCAGTCCGCTCTTTACCGCAATGCTCATCCTGTCACCCCCGGTCTGTTGTAGTTGTGCCCGCAGGCAACGTTTATGCGCCTGCGTGGTATTTTTTTATATCCGCCGCTCGTCCATTCAAGCCAAATGTACGCCTTTTCATCGTCGTGAAAGTCATAGGTTTTCGCCGATGGTACAAACACCCAAAGCGTATATCCGTTACTGTCCAGCGTGAATATGTTGTCCGTGTTGGTGTCGGTATAACTGACAACCGTGCTCTTGTCTGCATGCTGAAATTTTACCGTAATCGCCGTAACGGCGCTTATCTTGTCCGGAAGCGTGATTGAAAAAAGCTTATCCTCTCCCGGCATAATATAAATTGCCACAGTAGCACCCCCTTACACTTCTAACCAGATGCCGGAAATATATATAGACTTGGAATTCATATACCCGCTGTTTACAAAATTTATATATTTTTCCCCGGTCACTGCGGAAATATCAAATACCTTTGTTTCGAGCGTACTGGTATATTTTGTTTCATACCTCGTGAATGTATCCGCTTCGTTTCCATATCCGTATTTGGCGCCGAATTCTGTGTCATTCCAAAGACTGATAGTAATATACAGCTTACTGAATCTCGAAAAATCCGTTTTTATTGAAAGATAGCCGGTTCTATCAATTAGAATATTATCGCTTCTTACCGAAACACCGTGTTCCCTTGCGACCGTTCCGTTTATTTTTGCAATCCCGCTTTGAAAGATATACTTAACGCTGTCGCTGCTCATCAGCATTCTCCGTCTTGCTCTCATCAGCCCGCACCCCAGTTCTTCCAAAGGATATATCCTTTAAGACAGTCAAACTCCCAGGTTTCGCCGCCTGCCGCCTTTGTCGGGTCATCGCCGCCGGTTCTCGTGTATCCGCTCACCGTGACTGTCGGCGTGCCTGCCGCAAAGGTAATAAAGCCGTGGCAGTCGGTAGTTTCCGCCACTGTCAAAGAAAGGCTTGTAACCGCAGTAAATTTGTATTCCTTGTTGTTTTCGGCTGTCGCCGTCACCGCGCCGGAATTGATCTTTTCCTCCGGCTTCGCTTCAAAATTTTTTTGCAGGTATGCAAGATTCACCGCGTCTGTTCCTGCTATCGGGTCTTTAACGGAAGTCGTTCCGCCGGAGTTGTCCACTCCGCTTGCTTTTATCGCACCGTCAATTACATATGTGATTTTGCCGCCGTTTACTGTCTTTGCTCCCGGCACGGCGCCTATATCCTCCGCTGAAATGGGGTCGCTTCCGCCTTTTTTGTGCTGCGCTGCGTGTGTTTTCGCCGCCGCTCCCACCTGCTCGGCGGTATAGTCCCCGGTCATAGCAGTCACCGCTCCGGCTCTGCCGAAAACAGACGAAACGCTGCCGGAAGCAAGCACTACCTGCTCAAGCGTTTCCCCGGAAACATATTTTTCGATGATTTCATTTATTTTCGGTATTGCAACGCTGCGCACGATTTCTTCAACCTTTGCCTGCATTTCCGCGGCAGAAAGCCCCGGAACATCCGGCTGTCCCTGCACGCCCTTTCCCTCAAGGTCTGCGTCCGTAATCTTATTTACTGCCATATTTCCACCTCACTTTTTGTATCTGCCGCTTTCAACATATTCAAGGGAAAAAGCGTATAAGCCGAAAGCTTTGTCTATTTCGTCGCATACAACGCGAAATCCTGCTTTGTCCACCTTTTTTATCTTTATTTTCGCTGTAACGGTTTTGTGCTCCGCGTTAGCGTGCCAAGTGAAATTACTCCAACTGATGGCAGACCACTGAAAGAACCCAAGCTTTGAACCCCATTCCTTCAATGTAGTCCACACGCCGTTCTTTTTGTATTCCAAGCGAAGCTTGTTTTGCGGAAAAGGCGCTGCTTGTATTGCCGCCGTCCTTATGGTTTTGTTCCGCCAAAAAAGGTTTCCGTCCATATCCGGAATCGTCCAGTATGCCACTATTGCTTTGTTTCCGTCCTCGGAATAATCGTGATATACTCCGGGTATAAATTTGCATATATTGCCCTTTTCGTCGCCGAAACAGAGGTTTCCGCTTCCGTCCTCCCACAAAATCCGCGCGTTTATTCCTGTCCAAAGATAACATTCGTACTGATATGAGGAATACGGTTCGCCTCTTGAATAGCTTTTTTGGCTTGTATCAAGTAAATACAGCCTGTCTCCCTGGGCAATCACATAGTATTTCTGCCATCTTGCCGCTTCGCATTCTGCAATGCCGCCTTTTTCTTTCAGCGCTTCGTTTATGTAATAGCTTCGGTTCTGCGTATACATTGCGCCGTCCACCGTTGCCGCTGTAACGGCGTATACGCCGCGTTCAGTCAGAAATAAAGGCTCTGTTTCCATATACACAAAACTTCTCGGAGAGACGGCTTCTTCGCCTTGCAGAACATCCGTAACCGGAAATGTTTCTCGTTTATCTTCCGTCAGGGAATACTTGCGCATTATAATGCTTCTTCCGTCGTCCGCAGGTGCAATGTGCGTTGCCAAAAGCCCTTTTACAACGCTGTAACCGATAATGCGGTTGTTTTCGTTGCCTATGGCGGAATAGTTAAGGTCAGGAAAATATTCCGGCTTGTCCGCCATAGAAAAATAGTCGGTGTTTTTGCCGCTTCCGGAAACAAAAAGCCTGTTTTGAGTTCCTGCGGAGTTGTACGCAATAGCCTTATTGCAAAGGTTTATTCTGTCCGGGTAATCTCCCCAGTCTCTTGAAGCTGTAATATAAACATTATCTTCTCCGGTCAAAGGTGTTTTTCCCGGTGCGACAGTAAAAGTTATAATTCCGGTTTCGCGGTTTACAGAAAAATCCGTGCCCTCTTTCTTTTCGTCAAAGCCGCCGTTTTGGTTCAGCACGAGCACCGTAACCGGGTTATTGTCAAGGTTTGCAAACGAAAGCTGAAACTGCGTTGCCGCTGCAAGTGCTTCCGTAACGGTGAATCTTTCCGTCCACTTTCGCCCGATAAGGTTTACATCTTCAAACGCAGTTCCGCCCGCCATTATGTTTTCCGCAATCGGATTGCGTGAAATAGTCACCGTGGGCACATACGCATCGTAGCTTATGGGGTAAATATCGTTTCCGTCACATTTCAAAGCACATAAGCCATCGAAAATATATAGATTTGTGCCGATTATCTGCCCAACGGATTTTTCATCATTTCCGCCCGCCCAACACTGTGTGCCGTCTATATAAAATTTCGTCCCCGCGTGAATAATTTCGTGTCCGTCAAGTTCCCACCGTCCGTTTATTCTCCCGGGGTATTTAGTCACAAGCCCGAAACCGTTTCGCTTTATCGGTTTGCCCAGCAAATCCGCAATCATATTCGGTGCGTCTGGGCTTCGGGAATTGTCGATGCTTGAAGGGGCGGACGAAAGGTCAACCCCTCTGAAAGCGTCAACAAGAAATACGTTTTTTCTTATGGTCGGGGCATCCCCGAAATCTATTTGTTTCATAACTGCCCCGCTTTCTTTACTTTCTCATTCGTGCGAGTTCCTTATCGTACTTTGCCTGCGCTTCCATAATGGCAAGCTTCATTCTCATATCAGCCATCTGCTGCGCAAGGTTCTGTTCGTTGCTGTTTACGCTGGTGTTATAGGTCTTCAAAAGGTCTGCAAGCTTCGCGTTTGCGTCCTGATAAAGGGCGTTTCTGTTGTTCTGATACTGGTTTCTGTTTCCTGCAAGGGTGCTTTCCGCAGCACCGCCGTTAATTCCTTGCGCCGCCATCTGCACAGGAAGTGCCTTGTCCGCCATCATTCTTGCTATATAAAGTTCACGAAGCTGATTTTCAATGTTTGCGTTAAGCTCCGCTTTTCCGGAATTATATACGTCAAGTGCGTTTTTGTTTGCAAGGTCGGTTGCATCTCTCAACTTTTGCTGCACTGAATCCACCATGGAAGGCTGCACGGCGGGGTTTGCTACTCCGGGCAGTGTTCCTGTTCCTCCGGCACTTCCGCCGCTTCCCCAACTTACGGAAGACGAACCTTTAACGGAAACGCCGGGTGCAATATCGGTGAAGCTGCCTCCCGAACCTCCAGAACCGCCACCAGAAGGTGGATTTTTTGCAGGAGGAACAGCAGGAGGATTATAGCCCGGGTTTTTATCTGGGCTAATTTCAGAATTATTATCTATTGCTGCTTTTGGAAAAGTAAGACGCGGAGCATAAATGCCATAATTTCTAACATAGTCAATAGGTCTTGTTCCCTGTGAAGCAGTTGTTCTTTTAAGAATGGAAGAAAGATATGCGTTAGGAGCATTCTGTGTATTATTTATAGCCAATATTTTCCCTCCCATATACAAAATAAAGGGGGCATAAAGCCCCCAATATTATGCAACAGTTCTTTCTGTGTCGGTTGCAACAGCAGAAGTAAACAGAGCGTCATCAAGCGCAACCGCTTTTGCGGTGGTCTTGCCGGAAGGCAGGGTAATAGTTCCGCCGCTTGTGGTTCTAATTACGTTTTTGCTAAATCTCGGGTCGCTTCCGTCGAGAGTAACAAGAACCTCGGTTGCTCCGGTAGAGGTTACTGTAAGAGTACTGCTGGAAAAACCGAAAGTAGGTGTCGCCTGTTGAGTAGAAGCGGCAACAGCAGCATAAACGCCGTCAACCTTTGCGCCGATAACAAATGCGTCGTAAAGGAATCTGCCCTCAAGAAGCGAACCGTTAATTCCGGGCGGGTCGGAATGAAGCTTCATATCGTTTATCTTTTTCGGCTGAACAATGGCTTCTTTTGCCGCAATAAGGAAATAGCACTGTGAAGTGCCTTTCTTCAAATACTCATCAGGAACGGGAATAACCTGTGCTCCCATAAAAGTACCGAGAGAGCCTCTCACAAGTGCTTTTGTTCCAAGCGCGTCAATGCCGATAAACTGTTTAGAAATACGAAGCATTCCGAAATAAGTCCATCCGATAAAGACGGTTCTGTTTTCTGCCGGCACGTTCTTGTTGCTCATATATACCATACCGTCAGAAAGTTTTTCAACAATGGTTTCGGTGGTAGGCGCTGCGGCAAGAGCATCAATTTTGCCGGCATAGTCGATATATCTGCCAAGGGCATATTTATCCATTTCAGGAACAACCTTAAATTTCATTTCGCCGCGAAGAATCTTTCCGGCTGCCTTGGCCATTTTCTGTTCTTTGTTGTTGCCTTTATCAATGGTCATTGTAAATGCACGGTCGCGGGTAATTTCCATATGGTTAACGGTGTCCTGAAGTTCTTTAGGAGTACCGTATCTCGACATACCCTCACGCTGATAATCGGTAAGGTCCTGATATACGGGGGAATAGACGTTTATTGCTCTAACGCCGTCCCAGTTATAGTCTTTGTTTGTTGCTCCGTCTACTACTGAAGCAAGGGCAAAGCCCTCTGCAAGCTGCTGTTCATATTTTTCTGCAAGATTTATTGCCATTTTTCATTTTCCTTTCTTTATTCGCCGAAGAACCCGGAAAGGAAGTTGTCATCGTTGCCGGAAGCCGAATCTTTTGAGCTTCCCATTGATGAATAATAATTTGTCTGTTTTTGTTTAAGTTCCGTGTTCTCCGAAGTAAGTTCGTTTATCTGTTTTTGATTTTTGTTATAAAGTTCATAGGCGAATGTAGGGTCTGTTCCGGCTCCTATCATCGCCGCCACTTCTTCAGGAAATTCCTTAACATCGGGGTATTTTTCGTGAAAAGCTCTATAAGGGGCAAGCTCTTTTTCTCTGTCCTGCTCTTCCTGTTTTTTCTTGCTTTCCTCGTTTTCCTTTGCGGCTTTATAATTCGCAAGTTCGCTGTTTTCAACGTTCTTCTGTGCGATTATTTCAACCGCTTCGTCCGAAAGTTCGGGATATTCCTTTCTCACTTTGTCAATCTCGTGCCGCAGACTGATTTGACCTATGGACTGCTCAAGAAATTTAGAATATTCTTCGGGCGTCTTTCCGTTAAGTTCGGCAAGCTTTGCAATCTGCTTGTGAAGCGGTGTGTTATTTACCGCATGGTCATAATTAAGACCTTTTTGAATTGTGGTAATAACGTCATCCTCTTTAATTCCAAGCCTTTCAGCAAGACTTTTTACCTCTCCTTCCGGAATCGGGTATTCTTTTCCGAGAAATTTTACCGGAAGCATGGTTTCTGCTTCTTTTTCTTCATTTACTTCGGAATTTACTTCTTCTTTGTTTTCGCCTTCGTCCGAATTATCTTCGTTGCTTGAATCTTCGTTTTCAGTATCAGTCTGAAAGTCGTTTTCTTCAAAAATATCAAAGCTGGTTTCCTCTTCGGTATTTACCATGGTTTCTGGCATATTGAAAAATCCTCCTTTAAATATAAAAAGCGGGCATAACCCGCTCTTTTTCGTTTATTCTGTTTTAAGTTCGTGCAAAACTTCTTTTTTTTCGCCTTTGTTTTGGCATTTCGGGTTGTGACAGCTCATTTCCTGCACAATAAAAAACTTTTCTCCGTTTTTTCGGTAAAAGCTTCTGTCAATCATCATTTCACAATTACATTTTTCACAGCGCATTTTAACCTCCATAGCTTAAAAAGCTTTCAAGTTCGCTTCCAAACTCTTCTTCATCTTCGTTTTTCTCTGAAAGAAGAGGAATCTTCCTTCCTGTGCAAAAATATCTTATCGCGTCAAGACTGTGCGTAATATCATGCGGTTCTTTTGCCATATCGTCCGGGTCTGTTTCATCAAACTGCGCAAGCGGAATATCGTGTATGAGGTTCTTGCAGTTTTCAAATATCCGAAGTCCCGCTACTTTGTTACCCATTTCGTCAAATCCGGGATGCAGGTGCTCCTTCATATCAATCCAACCGGTGTGCCTGTCCGCTTTTGCCCTCGAAAGATATATTCCGAAGTCAGAAAATATCTCCGCAACGCTGCGCCCGGTGTCGTTTCTTCTGCTCCACATATCCGGCGGTGCAAAATAAATCAGCGTTTCCGGGTCGTCAACGCTTTTAAGGTATTTAGCCGCTTCCGAAACTACCATATTCGGCTTATGTATTTCTTTATATACATATTCTCTGCCGTTTTGGTCTACGGCAATCCAATATGCCGCAAACATATCAAGTCCGTAGTCCATTGTGCAATATCTCTGCCAATCCGGCGGAATGACAAACGGCTTAATAACGTGTATATTGCGGTCAAATTCGGTGAAGAACTGCCCGGCGTAAACATCCCAGTCTCCGTCAAGCCACGCTCTGCGCAAATCCTCCGGCAAAGATTTAAGCTGGTCGATGTAATCCGGCTGCGCTTCCATCAGCGCGTAGTTGTCCTGCGCCTTTGCAGGAATAAAAGTGTAATCCTCCGGGTTCTCGTTCGGGTAAAAAAGCCTGTCAATAAACAGTCTCTTTACCCAGTTGTGACCGGGGCCTCCCGGGTTCGCCGTAAGATATGTTCTTTTCGGAAAATCATTTACGCCTCGAACAACGGCTTTCAGAGTGTTGAACTGATATTCGGTAAGCTGCGTCGCTTCGTCTATAAACAAAACATCGTATTCCTGCCCTTGGTACTGCAAAACATCACTGTCCGTTGCACAATATCCTGCAACGATAATACTCTGTTTTCCTTGGTTTTCGTTGAAATAGAATGTCTTGTTTCGCTCTTTGTATTTGGCAATTCCGTTCAGTTCCTCTTTAAGAGGCGTTATGTGGTTAGTCTCAAGCTCCGGAAAGGTTCGCCGAATTATAAGCATCTTTATCCCCGGATAGTTAATACCTAAAAGCATGGCTTTCTTTCTTACCGCCCAGCTCTTTCCTCCGCCTCTCGCTCCGCCGTAAAGAACATACCGACAATCAGATAAAAAAAAGAGCTTCTGACGGTCGTTCGGCTTAATCGAAATGTTAATCATCTCGAATAGTCATCTCCGTCTTTGCTCTCAATCGTAATGTGAATGCTGCTGTTTTCGTCCCCAATCGGCTGATTCGGCTTTCCTATCGCTCGGTCAAGAATGTTTATAATCGCGTCGTAGTTGTTCTTGTTGCCGTCCTGTTGCATCACTCGCACCAGCTTCTCCGCAGCTTCTACGGCGGCACTCTTGATTATCTTCTTCGCGTCACGGCGCTCCTGCCGCTCCTCTTCGGTCAGCGGAGGTCTGCCTTTCGGGTTTCCGCTCTGACCCGGCTTGAACCAGTAAGGATTAAGCCATTCCTTCGCTCCCTCGCTTCTCCTGTCGTGAAGCTCCTGCTTCTCCGCCGCTGTCATTTTCTTTCTGGTCAATGCTCATTTCTCCTTTCTTTTTATTTCTTGTAGGGCGCGCAGGACTTGAACCTGCCCTCTCCATTCGCCCCATGTTGGCGCCCCGGGTGTCGAACCCTCGCCCCTTCCGCTTATCATTCGGCTGTGCTTCCGTTACACCATGGCGCCAGTATTCACTTGTTCGGAATCTCAAATAACTGCCTAAAATCACCGTTTTGCAAGCTATTTTCATCAAATCTTGCAATCTTTTTTATATATCCCCGAGTTTTTTGACACCCACCCCCTCTATTCTGCATAATTCTTTATTCATCACTTGCATTTTACTACTGTTATTGTATTTTACTTTAGCGTACTAAAGCATTCAAATTCCTGATTTTTGTCAGAGTAGATATATAGATACCTTTTTGGAGCCGCCCCCCTTTGGAGGGGCTACCCTACCACCCCCCACCCCCCATATACGCCTTGTACCTGCGCGCCTGAAACAAGAGCAAGAGAGTATTGCCAATGTGCCGAAATGCCGTGTGTGTGTGATGATGAATATATTTAAGAGCTTGTAAAAGAACTGATAACTGTCACAAGTAACAGGTTTCGCGTACAGTAGCGGCGGGGCAAAATGCAGGGTGCAGGGTGGACGTGGTACAATGGGCTTGCCCGATGAGGGAGAACGAAAAAACACAAAGGAGAATAAAAAGATGATACACAAAATAGACAACACAATCGAAGAGAAATACATTGAATTGGCAAACAAGCGCGTGGCGGATATACACGCGGGAATGCTCCACGTTGGCTTATATGGCATACTCGGATGCAAAACCATAGACGACTACGCAAACGAGCTCGGCGACGCCGTATATAACGATAAGAATGTAGCGCCCGAGTTTAGTGGTTGGTACCGCGAAATGATAATCTCGAATGCGATACGTCACGCGCTTGAAGATATTTTTCCCGCCTGATGAGGGAGAACAACAAAAACACAAAGGAGAACAAAGACATGAAATTTATCATGAAATTAAAAAATCACCCGTATGCACAGTGCTCAGTTCGCGTATTACTTGACGGCTCTATCGTTTTTACAAGCTATAAAACAGATGTTATTTATATTGATAAAGATGGATGGCTCTACGTCAGCGGATTATATTCCTATACGACAAAAAGGCAAATAGGCTATTTTCTCAAAGAATACGTCCCTTGTTTGAGTTTTCAAGATATAAAAAGCCTTTATTGCAGTAACCGTGTTTTAAATATTCATACGGCTGAAGTTAAAATTGCTTAATTTATAAATTGGTTCGCATAACCCCGCCTGATGATGGCTTGCCGGTTACAAGCCGAAACGCCGTGAGGCGTCGCGGGAAACCAAATCCGAATATTATTTACTGAAAGGGGATTTTCAAAATGAAACCCAAAAACATCACCCGCAAATTTACTAAAAGCGTTATTTGCTACACCCGCTTTGCCTTTGACAACGGCGCGCTTAACGAAATTGACAATGACGAAATTGTCGTTGACTATGCCGTTGACGAAGCAGCAGCCAAAAAGGTTGTAAAGAAGTGCCTTAAATCTGACCTTTTCCGCATTGATAAAATTCGTTCTTATAATACGGTTTATGCTTGCAGTATTGAAGATTTTCTTAAGATTGCGCACCCTATTGTAGAAACCTGGGCGGCGCTTTAACCGCCCTACAGTTGAAATTGAAACCCAGGAAGCAGTTACCGAAGAACCAAAACAGGAAGAGGAGGAAACCAAAATGAAAGAATTTGCAATGATTGAAAAGAGAATCACCGAAGAAGCCGAGAAGAACACTATTGACACAGTTTTCTACATTGAAAACGGATATTTCCCGACATGGGCAGAGGAACACCGCACAGACCCCGACAGGGGCTTGAAAGCCAACAGCACAGAAACCCGGTGGAAACAGTACCAAGCCGGAACAATCAGCCGTGAAAAGGCGGTCGAGCTTGCCACCAAGAGAGCAACAAAGGAAATCGAGAAGAAAACCGCCGCAAAGCTGGCGGAGCTCGACAGGGTTGCCAATGTACCAGACCTCACCTTCATTTCCGTTTCCGTTGATTGGGTACGCTCTCGCACTTGGGGATATAACCCCAATGTTGAAGTGAGAACCAACACCGGGACATATTACGGAACGGCGAGCGGTTGCGGCTATGATAAAGAATCCGCCGCCATTGCGGACGCTTTCAACAAGTGCGACAGTATTTTAAAAGCCCTGTACCAGCTCAAGGAAAACGGCTTGAGAGCTGGCAAGACGGACGCAAGCAAAACAGCTTTCACAGGTGTTGACAATCGCAATATTTGCGGCTATGGCTCGGGCTATTCCGTATTGCCTTATTTTGAAGGCGGTGTCGGTGCTTCTTGCTTTTGGTCTATTCTGAAAGATTGCGGATATAAGACCAGCGGACACCACAGCAAACATAGCGATTTTTACAGCATAGAAAAGGAGGTCGCATAATGATTCGATTTACAAGCGAGGATTTGTGCCGAGGGCGGCGGCTAAACCGCCCCACAAATTGAAAGGAGCAAAACACCATGAAAACAAAAATCATCGCCGCCATAATCGCCGCCGTTCTACTTGTTGTACTGCTTTCAAGTACCGAAGTTTGCTTCGGTGCTTGCCTTGACAGCGACGGCAACGGCAGAATTTTCACCCGCAGCCCTTACAATTATATCAGCTACTCCGGCGTGCCGGATGTACGCCCCGGCGACCTTATCCTTACCGTGGAATTTATAAATCCTTTTGTGGGCGAAGATGATATAATCTTCCGCTCCGACTTTATCTTGACAGAGGAGGCGTAACCTTGAAAAAATTTCTTTTTGCCGCACTTAAAAAAGTCGCAATCGCGTTCTTCTGGTTTAATTGGCTTTTAGCTTTCGGCAATATGACCATTTTTGACCTCTTTAGTTGACAGCTTACCGTTTTTATGCCGCCCTGCATTAGCAGGGCTTTTTCTTTCCGCCGCTTTTTTTGGCTTTCTTACAAGGCATAAATAAAATCCCTCTTTTCAAAATATTTTTATAACAAAAAAGCACCCGTTTTTAAGCAGGTGCTTTTTTGCCAAAATTTAAGGAGTGCAAAAAAATGAAAGAACTACTATTATGACAAAATCGTATGTGGCTATGTGACTTTTCATCTCTCCACGATATTATTATAATATTATAAAAGTATCATCAAGTCCCAACTTTAAAACTTATATGCTCAATTCCTTGCCTTGCAAAGCGAAAAATCTGCGACCGCGAATAGCAAAGCTTAAAGCAAAGCGATTGAAAGCTTTTCCCCTGTATATAGTGCCCGTAAATCACGCTTCGCTCCCTTTCGTCTTTAAGAGCTGAAACAGCAGAAAAAATCTTCGTCTTTATTTCCTCGCGCTCCGCTTCCTCTGCCAAAAGCCGCATTTTTATATCGTCAAGCCGCTCAACACATCGCTGAAGCTTTGCCGTGTCTACCGCATATCCTCCGCCGCCGTCCATAGCTATGGTGGCGGTTATTTTTTCGGCTTCGCTCTCAAGCTCCCTGACCATCTCACGAAGCCGCTTTATGGAATCCGGCGTTTTTCGGTATTGCTCAAGAATCTTTTTCTTTTCCCTGTAATCCACGTTCGCTCTCCTCTATGTACTCTTTAAGCGCTACAATTACACTTTCTTTATCAAGCTCCATACGGCGGCGCACCTGCGCGTCGTGCGCTTCAAGCAAATCCACTTTGTCATCAATGGAAATGCTTCCGTCCGGTGCTGTCGCTCCGTCTCTCTGCTTAATAAGTTCCGCATACGTCCGGCAATAAAACTCGCGGAATTTTGGCTTATATAATATCGTGCTTCCGTCTTTGCGCAGGTTTGCGTTATACATCGCAGTCAAAAGAAGCGAAAGCATAAAGTCAAAGCCGCACCTTGTGTCCTCACATCTTCGCTGCTCAAATCCTTCTTTAACTCCCTGCTGATACGCAACAGCAGGGTTTCTTGATATTTTTTGCATTTTTTCACTCCCTTTCGTGCTCAAAGCTTTATTTTTCCGCTTTCAAGCGCTTCCACATATTTTCCGTATGTCATACCGTGCTCAAAAGCCGCTTTTGCTATGCTCCAAAGGTCACGCCCCGTGCTCAAAAGCTTTTCGTTCGTGCTCGCGGTCTTTTCCTGCGTGCTCAAAAGTATTTCATCCGTGCTCAAATCATCATCTTCGTAAAAATCTTTACGAAATCTTTTTCTGTATGCCTTCTGCTGGTCAAGTTTGGCTTTTTTCCGGCACTCGTCAGAGCAATATTTGCCGCTTGCGTGAGCAATAAAGCTTTTCCCACATACTGCGCATATTGCTTCGTGCCCTTTTCTTTCTCTTGGCACATAGCTCGCACTAAATCTTTCTTTTTTCGCATTTTTCCGGCATTCATCAGAACAGTATTTGCCTGCCGCTTTAGAAATAAAACTTTTTCCGCATACAACGCATATTGCTTCGTGTTCTTTCCCTTTAGGAACATATTTCTCTCTGTTTCTTTTATACATCGCCTTAAGCCTGCAATCGTAAGAACAGTAAAGCTGATTTTTATTTACTGACTTGAATTTCTTCCCGCAATACAGGCATTTTTTAGTCTCGCCTTTTTTTGCTCCCATTTTTACACTCCTTAATCTCTCCAGTTGTCGTGGCAGTCCTCATCGTCCGTAAAAGCACTCATCAAGAACCCGCCTATAACAAATCCAATGCCGAAAGCTATTAAATATCCCATTTCTGCGCCCTCTTTCAGTATTTTTTGCCGTGCCGATAAGGGCGCTTTGTGTTGTAATCGTGCTTTTCCGCTATAACCTTTTCGGGGTCTATGCCCTTTGCGCCGAACCAGTCAAGTATTCGGATAACGCAGTCCGCCATTTTTGTGGCAACTCCCTCCTCCGGAAGCGTATCAAGCTTTTCAAGCACAAAATTTACGCCATCTGTGAACCCCTCGTCGTATTCGTGATGTCCTGTTGCTGTCCATCTTACCACTTCAAGCGGCTCAACATTTTTATAAATTGCCATCCCGTCTACACTCCTTGAATATTTTGTTGTAGCATTCTCCGCAAATATCAATTACACTTTCTTCGTTTACCGCCACATTCTCTCCTCTGTACATCAGTTCTTTGCCGTTTTGCTCGATAATCTTGTATTCGCGAAGTTGTGCTCGCCAAGGATTTTTCACTTCTTTTCCGCAAATATCACATCTGTATACTATTTTCCGCATTTCCTCAACCCTCCTTATCCGTCAGCGCCGCCATCAAAAAACCGCCCAGGATAAACCCCGGTCCGAAAGCTATTAAATACCCCATCTTTCCGCCTCCTCAATAATTCTTCCCGTGCTTGTACGGTCTTGTTTCGTTATATGCGTGCTTTGTGGCTATAACATCTTCGGCGTCTATGTTTTCCTTGCCCATCCAGTCCAGTATGCGGATAATGCAGTCTGCCATTTCAACCGCTTTGCCCTCGGGCTTGCCGTCTTGCATATATATCAGCGGCTTGCCCGCTCTGTCCTCCTCCAAGGCCTCCGAAAGCTCGCTGTGGCAAAGTGCCACAATTTCCGCAAAGCTTTTTTCATTTTCCCAAAATCCGTGATTTACCGCGTTTTCGTGTATTTTTTCTGCCCATTCCTTAATTGTCATTTATTTGCCCTCCAAAATGCTGTCAAAAATATAGTTTACTCTTTTTGCCCAGTCTTCGTCACACCAACAAACTGAAACGCCCTCTACCGTTGCACCGTGATAATACTTTCTGTTTTCCGATATGTAGTGTTTTGCTATGTACTCTGCAACATAATCAATACACTCCGGCACGCTTTCAAAGCTTTTTTTGCCAAACCCGAATATGTTGTTCTCCCGGAAGCAGTACCGCCCCCAGCCGCTCTCCTGCGCCGCAATCGCCGCAAGAAACGCAGCGTTTACTCCGTGCTTTTGCTCTGCTTCGATAAAATATCCGGCATACGGCACAAGGTCATATTTAAGCGCTGCGCAAAGCTCCTTTTCACTCATTCCGCAGGGCTTGTCCAGTTCTCTGTTCCTTTCTGCGCCGTCTGAAAGGCTCTGCAAGGCATTTTCATTTTCGGGTGTCAAATTTACCGTGCGAACAATAATAATTCCGTCCTGCCCCTGCTCTGCCTTGCCTGCGGCAAATGTAGGAACAGCAAGCAAAAGCAAAATCAAAATGCCGATTATAAATGCCGTAAATCTCATTCTTTGTTTTCCTCCACCTCGTTAATGTCGACAACCACTCTGCTTTGCTCCGCATAAAACTTTTGGCAGGTCAGAGACACAACCTGTTTGTCGTCCTCATAGGCAACGCCGTTCAAAGCATCGAGCACGATTTTTTCTATATTGTCGCAATCCGGCTTTGACGGATAATATTGCCCTATAAGCTCCTCCCTCTTCTTTTTTGGCAGAGCTTTCTGCGGCTCCGTGTATGCCACAATGTCAACCTTAACATTTCCCTCAAACCGCCTGTTCCGGCACTGCCGCGCATACTCAAATTTTACCCTGTCCTCGTATTCCTTGGTGGCGGGGGCGGTGTATGTCCGCCCCTGTCCGAACCTCGGTCTGTCCTTGCCCTTGGGCTTGCCGTAAATAGTAAACTGCATTTTTCAGCCCTCCTTTTCGTCCATCTTTGCTCCGCAGTGGGGACAGTAGTCACTATCCCAACATTCCTCGATACACCACCCACAATTTGAGCACTTTGTTACACCACAATCAGGGTATCTTATCCAATGCGCATGAACAACCGGTTTTGCTTCAACTTTTGGGCAATCCATAATAGCATCACCGACTTGAAACAATGCTGTCAAGCCATTTACTTTTTTGTCTTTTTTGCAAAAATCAATCATTTTTGATAATTTTTTTAACAACACTTCCGCATCAATAAGCATTTCAGCCATTGTCAGCACCTTCTTTCTTCCTCTTTGTTTCACGTACACCGTGGTATATGTTGCATAGTGGGCATTTCCACTTTTTCTTAGTCAACTCAACCGTTCTTTCCATTCCACAGAATGGACATTTTACAATCGTAAACCATGTATTCATCAGTCATCACCTTCTTTCCCAAAGTTTTATGCCCCGCTCCACGCATATGGCTTCCAGAATATCTGCTTTAACGCATAAATCGCGTTCGTACTTATCCCTTTCGATAATGTCGTCCATATCCCATCCGCGCTCATACATTTCTTCTGCTTCACTTCCAAGGCAATCGTATGAAGCGTCATAGTATTCCTTTTCCAATTCGGAATCGGATAGGCTTCTGGCCCATTTAATAAAGTGGAATTTCTCGGTTCGTGTCATGTAGCACCTTCTTTCCGTTCTCTCGGAAGTTTTACGGTGTTACCATCCGCAAAATCCTCACTGGAAAGTTGATATGATACAAGTTGCAATCCTGTGTTGGTGTATTCGACGCCATTGAAGAATCCACAAATAATACCATCAGGAATGTCAAGTGTAATCCTCATGCTTGTCCTCCTTTTCGTCCATCTTCGCCCCGCAGTTTGGGCAGTAATTCCAATCCCCAATATCGAAAAATGTAAAATCCCGCTTAACCATCGCGCTGCACTCTGGGCATTTGAGATAATCGTGGTCCTCAATCCATCTCCCATGCCGCACCGGCGCAACATCGGCGGTGGGCATATCTTCAATCATATAAATATAGTCAGCCGTACCGCAATAATCACATTTCATATCTTTGAAATTTCGGCAGTTATAACAGCGTTCTTCTCTTATTTCTTCAATAAGATTATTCGCATCTATAAATCTTCGTTCAGCCATTGTCAGCCCTCCTTACCCTCGAGCTTTCTGATAATACTATTTGCCATAGTGTTTACGCCGTCTGTATATATTGCAAGATAAGCGAGATAATCATTATCATCGAATTTCTCCCACGGCATATTTTCTCCTATTATCTCGTGCTCAATTTTTAGCACATCTTCCTTTGTGATTTTCATTTTTCAGCCCTCCCCTTTAAATAGTCCTCAATCTTAACGCAGATTTTAATGCCTTCGTCTGCATGAGCGACCGGAAAGCTTGCAAGAATTCCCCGAAGCGTTTCCAATTCTTTCAGCAAAATCTGTTCCTCACTTCTTATGTCTGCTCCGCAGTTCCAACAGAATTTCATCTCCGGCTTTTCAATTTTTGCTTTGCAATGAGGGCAATACCTTATCTTTGCCTCCGCTTCCTTTCTTTCTCGCTTTTGTTCTTTTGTAATAATATAAGCTAAAGAACTTATCGGTATAGTATACTTTTCAGATATTTCAGCTCTTGTAAGCCCAGCCTGTCTTTCTTCCATAACGGTCTTTATCATTTCGTCAGAATATATTTTTTTCATTGTTTTCACTCCTCTCCTAAATGATATTTTGTTACTGCAATGGGAAACTCCTCTATTTCGCTTGCCCATACCGCAGAGCCTTTGCCGTTCCATTCTTCCCAAACTAAAGGGAAACCGCCTATTCCGTCAAAAAGACTCGCCATCGTTGCCTTTCTTGCGTACTGTGCGGAAATCCTTTTACATAGAAATCGCCAGAACGGAAGGGCAATGCTGTTTCCGAGAGCCTTATATCTTAAAGAATCGGAAGAATCGTGTTTCTTGCCTTTGGAATCTATCCATTCTCCAATGTCCGTCCATCCGTCTGGAAATCCTTGAAGCCTTTCACATTCAAGCGGTGTGAGTCTGCGGACGGTTTGTGTATTTACTATCGGTGGGTCTTTGTATTGTCTTGCCAGTTGGCTCGGAGCCAACTGTTCATAAGCATTGAAAAATCCAACATCCGCACATATAACCGCCTGTTGGTCGTGCATACAATTAAGAGCACCGACTTTTTCATGCAATCCCAACTGGTCAGCCTGTCCGTTTTCAATGCAAAGTGCCGTATAATCCGTTACCCTATTTTCGTGGTCGCCGGTTATTGTGCAGACTGTCTTTCCGTCACCGTTTCCTCTGGCATCAAAAGTTTGCAAAACTGCCACTCCGCCTTGATTTTTACTTGGGTTTGGGTCAAAACAATCAAGCGTTTTAGCTATTTCAACTTTTCTGCAACCGCTATTTGGATTTTTGGATTTCATGCTGTTGCTTGCAAGTGAATCAAAGCTATATGCAACCGCCGGTCTGTCTATGGTGTTGAGCGTGTAGCATTGGTCTGTTCTCCAACCTTTGCCGTTGCATCCTGCTGTGTCCGCTCGGTCTATTCCATTTCCTTGCAAACAATAAACAGTAGGCTGATGTCCGTGTTCCTGTGCTCTCAACGCACCCGCAACGTCTTCCGAAACTCCCATAACGCTACCGCCTTGGTCGTTAAGGCACATTACTCCGTTTCTTCCTGTGGTCATTCCGCAATTAACTCCAAGTGTAGAAGAAACGTCTCCTGTAAGTGCTCCGTTATAACCATCCATTCCGCAAACGGCAAATTGATTATCGCCCATATTTGCTCTCAAAGTTCCGCAAACATCCTCATAGCAATGTCCACCATCTCTTGACATAATTCCAGGCTCAAAACTTATTACGTTCATTATTTTCCCAGCATTTAATGTCGGAGATTGTTCTTGAGCGTAACCTATATTTCCGGCTTTAGCTCCCATATTTCCGTCAAACCCGCTTGAATTTCTAACGCTTCCTTCAGTTCCTTCGGAAGGTCTTTCCCTCTCTTCGCCGCCCGGTTCAGTATTCCTTGACAAGCTTTTGCACTCAAAAAGTATTTCGGTTGCGGTTCTTCCTCCAAAATCTGCGACAAGCGAGATGCGTTTTCTTCGTTGGGGAACTCCCCAGTATTGCGCATCATGAGTTCTCCAAGCAACGCTCCATCCGTCTCCCACGATGCTTCCTGCTGTGGACCATCCTTTCGGAGGCACAGGCAAATCGGGAGCTTCCGGTTCTGCAATGCGGATTGCTTCTTCGAGTACTGCGGCAAAGTCTTTTCCTTTGTTGGAGCTGAATGCTCCCGGCACGTTTTCCCATACCATGTATCGAGGTCGAACAGGGCGGTCTGCCCTTCCATTATTTCTTCGCACATCCTGCTCTCTCATCTCCTTAATAAGACGAATTTGTTCTATGTATAAGCCGGAACGCTCTCCGGCAAGTCCCGCTCTCTTTCCTGCGACAGAAAGGTCCTGGCAAGGACTTCCGCCGATTACGCAGTCAACAATCGGAACTTCGTAACCGTTTATTTTTGTAATATCGCCAAGATGTATCATAATCCTCCTCCTCCTCTTCCTCTTCGTCATTTTCAAAATTTCTCTCTATTAAAGAGAATGAATGTATTATTTAGTTGTAATAGTAGGTGCTGTGGAAAGTTTTTTAAAAGAGAAAAAAAGAGAATTTTATTTACTTTCCCACGGAAACAATTTTTCGGTGTTTTCTCTGAAAATTTCAGATAATTTTAAATAGAAAAGTGGAAAATCTGTTGAAAACTATGTTGAAAAAATGGTGAAAAGTTGAAAGTTTATAAAATTCCATTTTTTAGGATGTTGAAAACCTGTTGAAAAGTTGAAAACTATGCTTTTATCCCCTCTCAAACTTCGGGCACTTTTTTATTGAATATGTTTCGTATTCAACACCGTGGTCTACTTTCTTTACTTTTTTTGCTTTCCACCCCGGAACCGGCTCAAGGCTTTCGCTCCATTCACAGCCGCCGCAGGCGTTTTTACAGTCCCAGCAAAGTTGGTCTGAAAAATAATATTCCTTCTTGTTATTCATTTTTTCACTCCTTTTAATCAAAAAGGAAGGTCGGAATCGTCGTACACTTCCTCAAATTCTTCGGCTGTTCCCTGCGCAACTGTACGGCTCTGTAAAGCTTCGTTTTCATCGGCAGATAAAACATCCGCGCTTGCAAAATAACCGCTTTCCTGCTGTGCTGTGCGTGCTCTGGGCGCAAATTCAACATTCTTTGCCGTAACTTCCGTTACCTTGCGCTTCTTGCCGTCTTTGTCCTCATAGGTTCGCGTGTTTACCGCTCCGTCAATTACAATGGGGTCGCCTTTTTTAAAATATTTGCAGATAAACTCCGCTGTCTTTTCCCATGCAACCGTATCAATAAAATCCGCTCCGCGGTCTTTTCCTTTGTCCACCGCAAGTGTAAAAGCGCATACACTCTTTCCGCTCGTTGTCTTTTTAAGCTCTGGGTCAGCTACAAATCTGCCCATAAGAAGTACAAAATTCATAAATAACTCCTCCCGAAAATTCTGATAAATTCGGCTTCGTCCCAGCCGTAGTTCTCCATAGCCTGTTTTTGCGCCCATTTACGCAGTGCAAGCATATTTTCAGCGTTAAAGTGCACTCCGTCCGGCGGCTCGTTGTGGCACTCGTGACAGAGGTTCACAACAAGCCCGTATTTCTCCGAAAGGCTCCGGTTAGCCCCACCGAAAATGTGCCTAATGATGGCGCTCCAAATTGCCGTACTTTCCGCACAATTCGCAGTGCCCCATCATATAATCACTCCCTTTCGTCCTCCGCGAATCTGTATCTTGCATATGTTACAGGCTCGCCGTTTTGGTTTTTTGAGTGCTCAAATTCACGCACAATGCCGTAACCCATTGCCTTTAT
>CAMFFI010000002.1 GCA_945949625.1 uncultured bacterium
AATCGAGCAGACAGGTTGATAATACAAACCTTTTATGCCCGAGCGCAACCGAGCAGTTTCCTATAAAGTAAAAATATCCCAAATATTTTAATTGCAAACATTTGGGATAGATTTTGATTTATTCTCCTTTATCCTCTGCCAGAGTTACCTCTTCTTCAAAGGTTTTTTCCTCTCCGTCTATATACGGAGAACGGTAAACTTCGACCTTGATTTTATCTCCTGCCTTATGTTTTTCAAGAACAGCGTAAACCTCGCCGAAATTTGAAACGCTTTCTCCGTCTATTTTCGTAATAATATCGTCCTTAGAAATTCCGCTGTCCTTAAGAGGACCGTTTTCGTCAACGCTGTCAACCAAAATTCCCGCAGGCAGATTATACTGTGCCATTTGTGCGGCATTTACGGCAGTTCCAATAATTCCGAGCTTAACTCTTCCGCCTACATAACCCTGCTTCATTAAATCATCAACAACGGACTTTATTGTTTCACTGGGAATTGCAAAACCCATTCCCTCGTATTTTTCGGACACAATTTTTGATGTATTCATTCCTATAATCTGTCCGTAGTAATTGCAAAGAGGTCCGCCGCTGTTGCCCGGATTAATTGCGGCGTCGGTTTGAATATATTTTACGTTTGTGCTTGAGGGAACAGTACGGTTCAGCGCAGAAATAACTCCGCCGGTTATTGAATTCTGATAGCCTATTCCGCCCGGATTTCCGATTGCTATAACGCTTGTGCCAACCTGCATATCCTCTGATTTTCCAAAGCTTGCAGGCTTTAAGCCTTGAGCGTCTGCTTTAAGCAAGGCTATGTCGGTTCTTGAATCATATCCTACAACTCCTGCGGAATATGTCTTGCTGTCGCTTGTAATAACCTGTATTGCATACTTGGTTTTGCTGTTGCTTATAATATGAGCGTTTGTAATTATATATCCGTCTTCGGAAATAATAATGCCGGAGCCTTGCGTTGTGCATTTTGAAGCATCGGTAATCTCATCCTTATAGCAAATAACTCCAACTACCGAGCCTGACACTGTATTATATGAGTTTTCAGAGGTGTATTTTGCGTTATTCTTGTCTTTTACCTGATTTTCAAGCTTTAAGCCTTCATAGGAAGGATTGATTTTGTCGCTGTAATCAGACTCCTGATGTTCATCCGACTGCGTGCTTTGATTTGAGTCGGGGTACTCTGTTGCAATAACGGAATCTCCGCTTTTATTTGACGAGGCGTTGCTTTGTCCCAGGGAATAGCTTATTGTGCCTACAAAGCCTACAAGACAAATGCCAAATACAATGCAAAGGCAAATAAGAAACACCTTTAAACCTGTATTTTTATTTTTCGCCTGCGGTACAGGATTGCCCCCGTAATTATTTCCTTGATTATTATATCCGTAAGGATTATAGAACTGTGAATAATTTGTATTGATGTTGGGGTTTTCACCGTTACCGTAAAAGCTGTTGTTTTGCCCATTGGAATAGCTTGGAGCATTAGAGCCTGCTCCGCTGTAATATCTGCTTTGAGGTGTAGGGTTTATATTTTGGTTAAAGCCTGTATTCTGTGGATAAGCTCCGTTATATCCGTAACCGTACTTGAAATCAGGCTCTTGCGTCTGCTGAACAAAGGGCTGTTGATTTACCCCGTTATATACATTCCGATTATCCGGAAACGGCTCTGTGGGAGTATTTGTATTATTTCCATTATACCCATTATAAGAATTTTCCGTATTTTCCTGCTGTCTGTATTCCGTATTTTCAGCAGAATTATCAGCTTTAAAGTCAAACTGACCGTTTTTGGTCTGATTTACTTTTTCATCTTCCTTAGGGGGAAAATCCGGCTCTCTTGGAACACGGTTATTGTTTTCAAAATTGTTGTTCTGATTATCCATTTTATCCTCCGCATTATTAAATAATTATCCTTTTAGGCTTTGGTAGCACTGCTTAAATCGTTTGTGCAAGATGTGCAAACAGATTTTAGCATTATTTATTCAGTTGTTCCCTATTTAATCCGTTATTCAGATTATAAGGATAAGTCTTGAAAAACTATATTACATTACTATACATTATATATCCCCAAAAAGCTTAAATCAACCAAAAAAAGTGTTAAATATGTGTAATAAAACTGATTTTTTGGTGTTGAAATTTATTTTTATAAATCAATTGTCAAAAATTTGTCAATTTTAAGATTTTTTTCTTATAAAGACTTTATATTCACGGATTTTTATAGTATAATAAATTTAATCACGGTGTTTCTCACCGAATTAATAATCGGAGGTAGATTATAATGCCATTAGTAAATGCAAAAGAAATGCTTACAAAAGCAAAAGCAGGCCATTATGCAGTAGGCCAGTTTAACATCAACAACCTTGAGTGGACAAAGGCTATTCTTTTAACAGCACAGGAATTGAACTCTCCTGTTATTTTAGGTGTATCCGAGGGTGCAGGAAAATATATGTGCGGCTATAAAACAGTTGTAGGTATGGTAAACGGTATGCTGGAGGAGCTTAACATTACTGTTCCCGTTGCACTTCACCTTGACCACGGCTCATACGAAGGCGCTAAGGCTTGTATCGCAGCAGGCTTCAGCTCAATTATGTTTGACGGCTCACACTATCCAATTGACGAAAATGTTGAAAAGACAAAAGAGCTTGTTGCTATCTGCAACGAAAAGGGTCTTTCAATTGAAGCAGAGGTTGGCTCAATCGGCGGCGAAGAAGACGGCGTTGTTGGTATGGGCGAATGTGCAGACCCTAAGGAATGTAAAATGATTGCTGACTTAGGCGTTACAATGCTTGCAGCAGGTATCGGCAACATTCACGGCAAATATCCTGCAAACTGGGCAGGCTTAAGCTTTGAAACTCTTGACGCTGTTCAGCAGCTTACAGGCGAAATGCCGTTGGTTCTTCACGGCGGTACAGGTATTCCTGCTGATATGATTAAAAAGGCTATTTCTCTGGGCGTTTCAAAAATCAACGTAAACACAGAGTGCCAGCTTGCATTTGCAGCAGCTACAAGAAAATATATTGAAGAAGGCAAAGACCAGCAGGGCAAAGGCTTTGACCCAAGAAAGCTCCTTGCTCCCGGCTTTGAAGCTATTAAAGAAACCGTAAAAGAAAAAATGGAACTTTTCGGTTCTGTTAACAAGGCTTGATTCAAGCTTATTTTATAACATTCAGAAAGAGCAGACTCATTACGAGCCTGCTCTTTTTTACTTTATAAAAACTGCTGTGAAACTGTCGGGCAAAGCATATGTGCAATATGTATCTGTCTGCTCAAATTGCGTGTTAAGACAACGAACTTTATTCAAACAGCTCCGGGTGCATACGGCTGTAATGAAAAATATACTGCTGTGCTATTCCTGCATATTCTCCGAAATCCTCTGCACACATACCCGGAAACAGCTTATCCATTGCCCGCTTCATCCACACATCTATGGGGAATGCCTCTATTCTGTGCATACCGAAAAGCAAGGTGCAGTCGGCAACCTTTACTCCTACTCCGGTAATTTTCATAAGCTCCTGTCTTGCCTCTTCGTAGGGAGCAGTTTTGCATTTATCAAGATTTACTTCTCCCGACGCAACCTTTTGTGCGGCGTCAATAAGATAGCGGTTTCTGAATCCTGCCCTTAAGGGTGCAAGGTCATCGGCTGTAAGCGACGCCATTTTTTCAGCCGTAGGAAAAGAAAACTCACCGTCGGCAATTTCTTCACCAAAGCTTTCGCAAAGCCTTTGCACAATGCCCTTTATTCTTTTTATGTTGTTATTTTGTGAAATAACAAAGGTGCATAAGGCTTCATAAGGCTCCTGCCGCAGTATTCTTATACCGGGTGCATATTTTGCCGCCTCTTTTAAAACAGGATGAATTTTGCTGATTTTTTCTCTTATTTTTCCGTAATCAAGGCTTAAATCAAGATAATTTTTCCAGATATTTTCAAAATCTTCCACAGTTGCATTTTCTATGTAAAGTGTTTCGCCCTCTAAGCGCATTATTACACATTTACCGTATGCTACTCCCTTAAAGCCGCCGCTTTCAAGCTGTACCCAGCGAAAGCTCTGTCCGCAGTCAAGAGTCTGGGCAAGGTCTAAATCCTTTACGGGAAAAACCTTTACTCCCGTTTCGGTTTTTTCGCAGTTCATTTTACTAACCTCTTAAAATATATTTTATTTAAGTATATCATATTTTAACTTAATGTGATACAATAATTAAAAATATTAGAAATATTACGAGGTATAAAATGAAAGAAAATATCTGTACTATTCCCATTAATGATATATTCAAGCCAAAAGACGGCTGTCCTATGTGCAGAATGGAGAGAATGCTTGAAGAGCAGTATATTGAGTTTATCACAGGCGACGCTATGATGGAGCCTAATATCCGCATTGAAACAAACAAAAAAGGCTTTTGCCCCGACCATTTTCAAAAAATGATTTCCTTCGGCAAAAAACTGCCCAACGCATTAATGCTCGAAACACATTTGCAGGAGTACATTGACAAATGCTTTTCAAAGCCGCCTAAGGGAAAGCCCGATAAAAAGCAGCTTGAAACCCTGGACAACCTGCAAAGCACCTGCTATGTGTGCGACAGAATAGAGCAGGATATGTATCATCTGATGTCAACGGTTTTTGTGCAGTGGAAAAAGGACGCTGAATTTAAAGAGCTTTACAAATCACAGCCTTATATCTGCCTTAAGCATTACAGCTTTATTTTAAAGGCGTCACAAGCAAAAAACGGAATTCCCGCAAAAATGATGTCGGAATTTTATGCCGATACCTACAGCCTTACTCAAAAATATATGAAAGAGCTGAAATCCGACATAACCCACTTTTGCAGTATGTACGATTACCGCAACAGAGGCGGCGACTGGGGCAACAGCAAGGACGCCATTGAACGCTCGGTTGAATTTTTGACAGGGAGAAAAATAAAAGAGGATAACTAAATGAATCAGAGTTTTAAACCGATTCATTTTCAAAAAACAAACCGACAGAGGATTTCCCTGTCGGTTTAAAATTTATATATGGGAATTTTATTCTTCTTCCTGATTGCCCATACACTTAACCATTACGGCTTTTTGTGCGTGGAGGCGGTTTTCTGCCTCTTCAAAAATCTCGTTTGCATGTTCTTCAAAAACATCTGCTGTTATTTCTTCTCCTCTGTGGGCCGGCAGACAATGAAGCACCATACACTCTTTGTTTGTAACAGCCATAAGCTCTTTGTTTACCTGATAGCCTGCAAAAGCTTTTTCACGGATTTTCTTTTCCTCTTCCTGTCCCATAGACGCCCAAACGTCGGTATAAACCACGTCTGCGTCCTTTGCCGCGTCAAGAGGCTTTCTTACCATTTCAAACTTATCCTCATATTCTGCGGCAAAGTTAATAATATGCTGAGGCGGCTCATAGCCCTCGGGACATGCAACCGAAATGCTCATTCCCATACGCAAAGCGCCTACAACCAATGAGTTCATCATATTGTTTCCGTCGCCGATAAAGCACATTTTAAGTCCGTCTAATTTACCCTTGAACTCTCTGATTGTCATTAAATCCGCAAGGACCTGACATGGGTGACAGTAGTCAGTAAGTCCGTTGATTATGGGGATACTGCCGTACTTAGCAAGTGCCTCTACCTCTTCCTGCTTAAAGGTGCGAATCATTATACCGTCAAGAAAGCGTGAAAGTACTCTTGCTGTGTCCTCCACCGGCTCTCCTCTGCCTATTTGCAAATCGTTTGACGAAAGGAACAGCGGATAACCTCCGAGCTGCGTCATACCTACCTCAAAGGAAACACGCGTGCGTGTGCTTGCCTTTTCAAAAATCATACCAAGAGTTTTGCCCTTTAAGAGCTTGTGCTCAATTGAGTGCTTTTGCTCATATTTTAACTGGTCCGCAAGATTTAAACAATCTGTAATTTCACGGGTGGTCCAGTCCTCAAGTTTTAATAAGTGTTTCATTTTATATATCCTCCTTCAGAGTTTTTTCAAGTATTTCAAGCGCTTTGTCAAGCTCCTCATAGGTAATGTTAAGAGGAGGCAACATTCTAAGCAGATTTTTTGCAGTAATAATCAGAAGTCCGTTTTTCACACATTTTGCGGCTATGGTATGAGCGTCGTCTTTTTCAAGCTCAATTCCCACCATAAGTCCTAAATTACGGACTGATTTTACACCCTTGATTTTTAAAAGCTTTTCCTTTAAATATTCTCCCTTTTTAGTTACTGCATTTAAAAAGTCCTCGTTTGCAACAGTATCAAGCACATAATTTGCTCCTGCGCAAACTACCGGATTACTGCCGAAGGTTGTGCCGTGAGTAGAGGGAGTAAGCACGTTTTCAAGCTTTTCAGTGCATAGGCAGGCTCCGATTGGAAGACCTCCTCCCAAGCCTTTGGCAGAGGTTATAATGTCCGGGACTATGTCATAATGCTCAAAGGCATAAAGCTTTCCGGTACGGGCAACTCCTGTCTGAACCTCGTCAATAATAAGGAGAATGTCCTTTTCGTCACAGAATTTTCTTACGGCCTTTACATAATCCTTATCAAGTATATTAACGCCGCCTTCGCCCTGAACACATTCCATTAATACTGCACAGGTTTTATGGTCTGCGGCGGCTTTAAGCGCTTCAATATCATTTGCAGGAGCAAACTTAAAGCCCTCTGTAAACGGGAAAAAGTAGTTGTGAAAAACGTCCTGTCCCGTTGCCGAAAGCGTGGTCACCGTTCTTCCGTGAAAGGAATTTTCAAGGGTGATAATCTCATCACGTCCCTTGCCGTATTTATCAAAGCTGTATTTTCTTGCAAGCTTTATTGCACATTCGTTAGCCTCTGCTCCGCTGTTGCCGAAGCATACCTTTGAAAAAGGCGTCAGACTGCAAAGCTTTTCCGCCAAATCAGAGGCTGGCTTGCAGTAAAAATAATTTGACATATGCTGGATTGAAGCGGCTTGCTTTGTTACAGCATTTACCCAGCCTTCGTTGCAATAGCCTAAAATATTTACACCTATACCGGAGCTTACGTCAATATACTCCTTGCCGTCTTCATCATAGGCATATACACCCTTGCCCTCTTTTAGAGCCACATCATATCTGCCGTAGGTGTTCATTATATACTTTTTATCTTTTTCCTTTGTGTTCAATACAATCATTCCTTAGGGTTTGTTTCATAAGAATAAACGAAAACGTCATCTCTTCTTTTCAAGCCGAAATTTTTCCAGAAGCTTTGACCTGTTTCATTGTTCTGATAACAAAAAATATGGGTTTTATCTATTCCGTCAGCCTGAATTTTATCAATCGCAGTCTGCGCAAGCTTATGACCTATTCCGTGTCTGCGGTACCGTGGCATAACCGCCATATGGTGAATAAATCCCCGTCTGCCGTCGTGACCTGCAAGAACCGTTCCCACAATTTTTCCGTCGATAACTGCAACCTGACTCATACCGGGATTTCTTGCTAAGTATTTCAGTATTCCCTCTTTGCTGTCGGCCTTTGACAATGCGCGTTTTGTTGTGATTTGCCACATTGCATATACTTCTTCATAATCTTCGGCTTTCATTTCTCTGATTATCATAGTAACCTCATTAGTAAAACATTGTTCCGATACCCTCGTCGCTGAACAGCTCGATTAATATGGAGTGTTCAATTCTGCCGTCTATAATATGGGCTCGGCTTACGCCGTTTCTGACAGCCTCAACACAGCAATCAATTTTCGGAATCATTCCGCCGCTTATTATTCCTTCACGCTTAAGGCTTGGAACCTCGCTGACATTTACAACGGAAATAAGAGAATCGGGGTCGTTTACATCTCTTAAAAGGCCTCTTATGTCAGTCATAAGAATAAGCTTTTTTGCGCCCATTTTAGCCGCAATCTGAGCCGCCGCCAAATCTGCGTTTATATTGTAAACCTCGCCTTCATAACCGCCTGCAACCGTTGCGATTATAGGCACATAATGGTTGTTTACCGCGTCCTTTATAGGCTGTGGATTGACCTCTTTAATTTCTCCCACAAAACCTAAATCCTCGCCTGATATGATTTTGTCAGCCATAAGCATTTTACCGTCAAGACCGCAAAGACCTATTGCCTTGCCGCCGTGCCGTTCAAGGTGCTGAACAAGGCTTTTGTTTACCTTTCCTGCAAGAACCATCTGCACAATGTCGATTGTTTCTTCGTCTGTAACACGCATACCGTTTACAAACTTGCTTTCCTTTCCTGTCTTTTTAAGCATTGAGCTTATTTCCGGACCGCCTCCGTGAACCAGCACCACGTTTACACCTACAAGCTGCATAAGGGCAATATCATTCATAACCGCATTTTTCAAATCTTCGTTAAGCATTGCGTTGCCGCCGTATTTTACTACAACCGTTTCGCCGGAATATTTTTTTATGTAAGGCATTGCCTGAATCAGCACTTTTGCTCTGTTTGATACATCCATTTTCATTTTCCTCTCAGTAAATATATCAAGTACGGTAGTCGCCGTTGATTTTTACATAATCATATGTTAAGTCACAGCCGTATGCCTGCGCCTGTGCATTTCCGTCATTAAGAGATACAAGAATTTCGATTTCCTTTTCAAGCAGAATTTTCTTTGCTTTTTCTTCGGAAAATTCTATACCTGCACCGTTTTTGCACACATCTATTACGCCCTTTGAGGACTTAAAGGAAACGTCCACCTTTTTTACATCTACGTTCATTCCGCTGTAACCGATAGCGCAAAGAACACGTCCCCAGTTAGCGTCTGCACCGAACATAGCCGCTTTTAAAAGGCTGGAGCATATAACGCTTTTTGCAACGCCTTTGGCGTCTTTCTTTGTTTTTGCACCGCTTACGCTGCAAACAAGCAGCTTTGTTGCTCCCTCTCCGTCTGCGGCAAGCTGTTTTGCAAGTGCTTTGAATGCAGCCGTCAAGCCTTCCACAAAGGTTCTGTAATCCTGATTTTTTTCTGTAATTTCCTTGTTGCCGGCTTTTCCCGAGGCAAGTATTGCCAGAGTATCGTTTGTAGAGGTATCACCGTCAACGGAAACCATATTGTAGCTGTCCTCAACAGCCTCAAGCAAAGCTTCTCTGAGCATTTCTCCTGACACTGCGGCGTCGGTTGTAACAAAGGAAAGCATTGTTCCCATATTTATATGTATCATACCGCTGCCCTTAGCTATACCGCCTATTGTAACCTTCTTACCGTCAAGAGTCATTTCCATTGCCATTTCTTTTTTTACGGTATCGGTGGTCATTATGGCTTCAGCCGCATTTGTGCCGCCTTCCTTGGAAAGCCTGCCCTTCATTTCTTCAACGCCTTTTATAACAGGCTCAATAGGCAAAACCTGACCGATAACGCCTGTGGAAGCGACTATTACGTCCTGCTCGGAAACATTTAAAGCCTCGGCGGCAATTTTGCACATCTGCTCTGCTTTTTCATATCCGTCTGCGTTGCAGGTATTTGCGTTGCCCGAATTTACAATAACAGCCTGTGCCTTACCGTTTTCAAGATGTTTTTTTGTAACCGCAATTGTATCGGACTTTACAAGGTTTTTAGTAAAAACCGCCGCCGCGTTGCACAAAACATCGCTGTATATCAAGGCTAAATCCCTTTTTGTTTTATTGGAGGGTTTAACAGAGGCACATACTCCCTGTGCAGTAAAGCCCTGTGGGGCAGTTACTCCGCCTTTTATAAATTTGTAATTCATATTATCAATACCTTTTTGTAAAATTTTGCTTATTAAAACGCAGGCGGAACAATATCAAGTCCTGTTTTTTCATCAAGTCCGAAAATAATGTTCATATTCTGAATTGCCTGTCCTGCCGCACCCTTTACCATATTGTCAATTGCGCCGCAGGAAATAAGCTTGTTTGCACGTTTATCGTGGTGAAGTGAAATATCGCAGAAATTTGAATATTTTACGTTGTGGATATCTGCGTTCATACCGTCGGGAAGAAGCCTTACAAAATACTCGTCCTTATAAAATTCCTCATATACCTGTCGTATCTGCTCAAAGCTTACGCCCTCTTTAATATCTGCATAACAGGTGGCAAGAATACCTCTGTTTACAGGGAGCAGATGGGGCACAAAGGTTACTACAACCTTCTCTCCCGAAAGCTTTGAAAGAGTCTGCTCTATTTCGGGAGTATGGCGGTGAGAGGCAACCTTATATGCGTGGAAGCCTTCGTTAAGCTCGGGGTAATGATTTCCCTGCGTGGGCTTTCTGCCTGCGCCGGTTACGCCGCTTTTGCAGTCGCATATAATCCCCTTGGTTTCTACAAGACCGTATTTAACGGCAGGTGCAATTGCAAGCGGAGAACAGGTTGTGTAACAGCCGGGATTGGCTATAATTTTCTGTCCCTTTTTTATATTTTCTCTGAAAAGCTCCGGCAAGCCGTAAACCGCCTGCTTGTGCAGTTGTTTGTCAAGGAATTTTCCTCCGTACCACTGTTCATATTCGTCTTCGCTTTCCAGTCTGAAATCTGCGCCTAAATCTATAAAGGCTTTTCCCTTGCTTACACATTCTTCTGCAAGCTCCTGAGAAAGTCCGTGAGGAAGAGCGGCAAAAATCACGTCGCTTTTTTCAACCACCTGACCCTGAGTTTCACATTCCATATCATTTTGCTTAAAATATGCAGGGTAAACCTGTGATATTTTTTGTCCCTGAAAGGAAACGGAGCTGATTGCGCTTACCTTAGCCTGAGGATGTGCAGATAAAAGCCTGACAAGCTCTGCGCCGGCATAGCCGGTTGCTCCTACGATACCAACATTAATCATTTATATCAATCCTTCTATTAGTTATGCTGAATTTGTGAGGTAAATTGAGTTTAGCCGAGTGCCGTTATGTCAATGTACGTTTAGGGACAACCCTTGCGGTTGTCCGAAAACACAGATAGAATATTTCCGCAATATAGTGCGCCGGCTTGTAGGCAAGCCGCCCTACTTGCCTCCCTCTGACGAGGGAGGTGGCAAAACGCAGTTTTGACGGAGGGAGTCAAAATAATAACATAATTGTACTGCCAAATTTGCGGACAACCGCAAGGGTTGTCCCTACTTGTGTTAACTAAATGTATGCTGCAACATTTGACTCGGGTAGCCGTTTTGCAAATTTTGTCCGTTCTGTCTGCACGAATTGCGTGACAAGGCTCTAGTCAAACTATAATTTATCTCACTAAAATTTCACTAAAAATCAGTTCTTATTTACAATACCTCTTACTCTTTGTGCCTGCTTTTTAACATTTTCGCTGTTAGGTCCTCCGAGAACCTTGCGGTCATTGGCACATTTTTCAAGGGAAATAGCCTCATATACCCCGTCGTCAAAAACGTCGCATATTTTCTTATATTCTTCAAGAGGTAATTCTTCAAGGGTTGTGCCCTTTTCTATACAAATTGCAACAAGCTCGCCTGTTGCCTTGTAAGCGTCTCTGAAAGGAACGCCCTTCTTTGTCAGATAATCTGCACAGTCTGTTGCATTAATAAATCCGCCTGCCGCAGCTTTTCTCATATTTGCGGGAATAACCTTCATTGTGTCAATCATTGGAGTAAAGGCAGTCAGGCACATTTTAACCGTATCAACAGCGTCAAAAATTGCCTCCTTATCCTCCTGCATATCCTTATTATAAGCAAGCGCAATACCCTTCATAACGGTTAGCAAGGTCATATTGTCTCCGAACACCCTGCCGCTTTTGCCTCTTACAAGCTCTGCAATATCAGGGTTCTTTTTCTGGGGCATTATGGAAGAGCCTGTAGAAAATGCATCGTCAAGCTCTATAAACTTGAATTCCCAGCTGCACCACATTATAATTTCTTCACTGAAACGTGAAAGATGAACCATAACAATTGAAAGGGCAGAGGCAAACTCTATGCAGAAATCTCTGTCGGATACACCGTCAAGAGAGTTATTGGTAATTCTTTCAAAGCCTAAAAGCGAGGCTGTAACGGTTCTGTCAATGGGATATGTTGTACCGGCTAAGGCACAGCTGCCCAAAGGCATTTCGTCCATTCTTTTGTAGCAGTCCTCAAGACGTGATATGTCCCTTAAGAACATTTCCGCATATGCAAGCAGATGATGACCGAAGGTAACAGGCTGGGCACGCTGTAAATGAGTATAACCCGGCATTACTGTTTCGCTGTATTTTTCAGCCTTGTCGCAAAGGACTTTTACAAGCTCTTTAAGCATTTCCTTAACATTGACAACCTCTTTTTTAAGATAAAGCTTAATATCAACGGCAACCTGGTCGTTACGGCTTCTTGCGGTATGAAGTCTTTTTCCGTTATCGCCGAGACGCTTTGTCAGCTCACCTTCAATAAAGGTATGTATATCCTCGGCGTCCATATCAATTTTAAGGCTGCCGTTTTCAATATCATTCAAAATTCCCTTTAAGCCGCAGACAATATCCTGTGCCTCTTCTTCTTTGATAATACCGCACTTTCCAAGCATTTCAGCGTGGGCAATACTGCCCTGTATATCCTCTTTATACATACGGCTGTCAAAGTGGATTGAACTGTTAAAATCGTTGGTTGTTTTAGAAAGCTCCTTCTGAAAACGTCCTTTCCAAAGCTGCATATAAACACCTCATAATACAAAAATTAAAATTCCTTAATAAACGCTTTGAGGGCAGAGTATACCTCTGCCCCTTAAAAGAAAGCTAAAACTTTTATTTAATAAGACCTTTTTTAGCGCGAACCTTAATGGGAAGACCAAAGAGGTTGATAAATCCTGCGCTGTCGTTCTGGTCGTAAACCTCGTCCTCGTCAAAGGTTGCAATTTCCTCATCATAAAGTGAATAAGGACTTGTAACGCCTGCGTCAATAATGTTGCCCTTGTAGAGCTTTAATTTAACGTCGCCTGTTACATATTCCTGAGTAGAGTCAACAAAAGCGGACATAGCCTCACGCAAAGGAGTGAACCACTTGCCGTCATATACAAGCTCTGCAAACTCATTTGCAAGGTTCATCTTGTAGTGCTGAGTGTCCTTATCAAGGCAGATTTCCTCAAGCTTGCTGTGAGCCGCATAAAGAATTGTACCGCCGGGAGTTTCATAAACGCCGCGTGATTTCATACCTACAAGACGGTTTTCAACCATATCGATAAGACCGATACCGTTTGCGCCGCCAAGCTCGTTAAGCTTTTCTACAATTTCAACGCCGCCCATTTTAACGCCGTCGATTGCAACAGGAATACCCTTTTCAAAGCTGATTGTAACATAGGTAGGCTTATCGGGAGCCTGCTCGGGAGAAACACCCATTTCAAGGAAACCTTCCTTGTTATACATTGGCTCGTTTGCCGGATTTTCAAGGTCAAGTCCCTCGTGGCTTAAATGCCAGAGGTTTTTATCCTTGCTGTAATTAGTTTCTTTATTTATTTTAAGGGGAATATTCATTTTTTCCGCATATTCAATTTCTTCCTCACGGGATTTAAACTCCCATGTTCTCCAAGGAGCAATAATTTTCATATCGGGAGCATATGCTTTAATTGCAAGCTCAAAACGAACCTGGTCGTTTCCTTTACCGGTACAGCCGTGGCAAATTGCGTCTGCACCCTCTGCTTTTGCAATTTCTACAATTCTTTTTGCAATAATAGGACGTGCAAAGGAAGTTCCCAAAAGATACTTGCCCTCGTACTTTGCGCCTGCCTTAAGTGTAGGCCAAACGTAATCCTCAATAAATTCCTTGTTCAAATCCTCTATGTAAAGCTTTGAAGCGCCTGTTGCAATTGCCTTTTCCTCAAGTCCTTCAAGCTCCGAAGCCTGTCCGACATTACCGGAAACAGCGATAACCTCGCAGTTATCATAATGCTCTTTAAGCCAAGGAATAATAATAGAAGTATCAAGTCCGCCGGAATATGCTAAAACTACTTTTTTTATCTTTTTGTCTGCCATAATAAAGCCTCCGAAATAATAATTTTATTTGTTACAAATGTTATTATACACCCTTTATGCAGAAAATCAAGTCTTTTTTGCATAAATATTCAAAAATTTTTAGATTTTTTTGGAAGTGTACCGTCTGAAACACTAATTTATCCGCATTTTTCTTGATTTTTATATAATTTGGTATCATTTTAAAAAATGTATATTTTTGTGTATATTATGTATATTTTTTATATTTTATTGAATAATATACATTTTTGTGTTATTATGCTTTTAAGCAACCACAATATATTGATATTAATAAATGCGAAAGGATGAATTTTATGTCATTTGTTGAAATTACTCCAAACGAAATTACCGAAAGTCCCTTTAAGCTTATCGGAAAGGACTGGGCTCTTGTTACGGCAGGCGGCGAAAGCAAGTTTAACACTATGACCGTCAGCTGGGGCGGCGTAGGCATTATGTGGGGAAAGCCCGTTGCTTTTACCTTTATACGTCCTCAGAGGTACACCATTGAATTTATAGAAAAAGAGGACTGCTTTACAATGTCCTTCTTTGATGAAAAATACAGAGACGCGCTGTCCTTCTGCGGTTCAAAAAGCGGCAGAGATTACGACAAGGTTAAGGAAACAGGACTTACGCCTGCCTTTACCGATGACGGCATTCCCTATTTTGAAGAGGCAAAGCTTGTGCTTGTTTGCAAAAAAATGTATGCACAGTTCTTAAACGATGAAAGCGTTATTGCCGATGATGAGGTAAAAAAATGGTACAATGACGATTACCACAAAATGTATATCAGTGAGATTAAGAAGGTTCTTATCAAAAAATAAGTTGCCGAAAAAATCCTCCTTTGCAAAAAGCAAGGGAGGATTTTTGTTATCAGGGTAAAATCAAATTATCTCTGCAATAGATAATTGAATTGATGTTGCGTCTAAAATATCAACTTTTCCGTTTTTATCAAAGTCGGCTGCAACTTTTTCGTCAGCAGATACAGAAATAATCTCGGCAAGATAGCACTGAATTGCTGTTGCATCAAAAATGTTTACCTGTCCGTCGGTGTTTACATCACCTAAAATATTTCCTAAGCTTACAAACTTCAGTCCGTAATCCTCGGCATAGGTCTGCGCCGTTGTAACATTTCTTCCGTACACCACAAAGTCGGGTAGAGGATCACCGGAAAACGTGCATCCGAAAGCGACACCTTCAATATGGTTAACTCCGGCCGGAACAGTCAGCTTTTTTAGATTTGTACCGTAGAAGGCATAGGAATTTATATCTTTCAGGGATTCCGGCAGGGTTATATCGGAAATATTAACGCATGAAAAAAATGCTCTTTCATCTATCACCTGTAAATTTTCAGAAAGCTTTACGCTTGAAAGCTTCTCGCAGTCCCAGAATGCGTTTACTCCTATTTTGGTAACAGAATCGGGAATTGTGATTTTCTTTATTGCAGAATCATGAAATGCTACCTCGGGAATTTCCGTTAAGCCTTCAGACAGCTTAACGCTTTGAAGATTATCGCAATAGCTAAATACTCCTTCACCTAATTCCGTTACGGAATTGGGTAGTGATATTGTTTTTAATCCGCAGTAACAAAACGCTTGTTTTCCTATTTTCTGTGTTCCGTCGGGAATTGTAATATTATTAAGGGCGAAGCATCGCTCAAATACACCTTCTCCGATAACCTTTAAATTAGCGGGTAAATTAACATTTTGCAACTGGTCGCAGCTATAAAAAACTTCGTATGGAATTTCCTCAACACCGTCTGGAATGGTTATTTCAGTTATTTTTGCGCCATAAAATGCACATTTTTCTATTTTTTTCAGAGAGTTCGGCAGCGTAATCTTTTCAATACCTGAGCAATTAAAAAAAGCATTTTCTCCTATTTCCTCTATGCCGTCTTTTATGGTTACCTCCTTCAACGCCATAGAGCCGATTGCATATTTGCCTATTCTTTTAAAAGGTGCGCCTATGGTCATGCTTGTGGCAGATTTTCCCGAAGGACGATAAAGCAGAACGGATTTATCCTTACTGCACAGATTTTTGCCGTAATCGCAGTAATTGGCATTGGCACTGTCAACCTTTACTTCAGAAAGGTCCGGCAGATAGCCAAATGCACCCTCCGCAATATTTTCAACACTTGCAGGAATAGTTAAGGAAGTCAGTCCCGAAATACTAAATGCCAAGTAACGAATTTCCACAACGCTGTCGGGTATAGTTACGGTTTGCAAATTTCCCGAGCCGTAAAAGGCACATTTGCCTATTCTTTTAACCACAGACGATATTTTATATGAGGTTGCGGCTTTTTTGGCAGGATATGCGTAAAGAACCCATTTTCCTTTGCTGAAAAGCACTCCGTTTGATGAAGAATACATAGTGTTGCCGCTGTCAACATTTATGCTTTCCAGATATTCGAGATTAGACAAACAGCCCTCTTTAATGCTCACAATTTCCGCAGGAATATTAAGCGTTTTTACACCTGTGTAATTCGAATAAAAGCCTCCAGATATATTACCAATGGAAGTAACCGATCTGCCCGAAAGCTTTGTAGGAATTGTAATCTCCGTATCTTCACCATTATATTCAGATACAGAAACGGTTCCGTCCTGCCATACCTGATATTCCCAATCACCGTCTTTTCCTTGAATAATAGTTGAACCGTCATCAAGCGTTTTCTCATACTCATTCTTCTTAACATCAGCCGCAAACACATCAATCGGAAATACCGCAAGCGACGTTATAATCATTAAAACAGATAATATAACTGATAGTATTTTTTTCATTTTTTCCTCCTGTTTATATTTTGGGGAATATTTCTTTATTATTTTATCATAACGCATAGTGAAAAGCTATTGAATAATCATACAAAATCTAAATGCTGACCTATCCTCAGTTTTGTAATAATCATAGCAACGTACCGTCCGTTTTCAGCTTGCCCTGAGGTTGTCTGTTTTGCAATTAAAAACAACCGCAGGGATTAACCTGCGGCTTAAGCTTTAATGCTATTCATCTTTATTTCCCGACTTTTTGCCTATGTGATAGGAAACACCGCATAGGGCAATAAGCAGAAACATAATAACTGCGCCGGAGGCGAAAATTTGCAAAGTGTTATCCTTTTCTCCTACCGACAAAAACTTCTCCGAGCGGTCGGATACATTCAGCTGTTCCTTATTATCTCCCGACTTTTCCTGATTTCCGCTGCCGCTGTTATCAGCATTTTCAGCTTTGTCATCTTCATTTTCTCCTCTGCTTTTTGCGCTTGTACTGCTGTCAGAGGATACCGCTGATGATGATTTGCCTGATGAGGCTGAGCCTTTAGCGGCTGAAGACGTCAAGGTGTCGCTGTCAATCAAGGACACATTACACACTCCGCCCACAGCCTCAACGGTTTCTACACTGCTGTTTACGCAGTCTGCCGCCGTGAAAGCGATTTGCTGCGGCGATGTCATATTTTCCGCCTTAAAATCAACAGTAAAAAGCTCAGGATTATCTGACAGGTCCACTCCTTTTTCATTGAGAAAAATCAGCTTTAAATGCCCTTTTTCTTCATAGAATTTCACAACGGTGTCATCATCACACCCTTTGGCAGAGCGAAACTCTATATAATCGGAATCATAGGTAAAATCAAACTTAACGGCAGAAAGATTGGTTTTGCCCTTTCCGCTTATTGTAATTGTAAAAATTCTGTTGTTTTTTGTGCTTGTGTCCTGTGCCGTAAAGGTTGAGGTTTCCAAGGCAGACGCAGAAAAAGTACCCGTAAGCAACAATAAAACCGCAGTCAAAATGAAAACCTTTTTAAATAGCTTTTTCTTAAACAATTTTTTCATAATCAAATTACAAATCCGCCGTTTACTCCCAGCACCTGTCCCGTAATAAAATCAGCCTTTGACGAGGCAAGAAAAACCGCCGCGTCTGCAATATTTTTCGGCGTTCCCAGCTTTTGCAGAGGAGTTTCCTCCTTTAGCTCGTTTAAATCCTCCTGGCTGAAGGAAGACATCATATCAGTCATAACAACTCCCGGCGCAATACAGTTTACTCTTATTCCGCTGGGGGCAACCTCTTTTGCAAGTGCCTTTGTCAGTCCGATTATTCCTGCTTTTGCCGCACTGTAATGAACCTCGCAGGAAGCGCCCACCTGTCCCCACATTGAGCTTATGTTTATAATTGCTCCCGATTTCTTTTCTATCATATAAGGAAGCGCAGACTTACAGCAGTAAAAAACTCCGTCCAGATTTACCCCCAGCATATTTCTCCATTGTTCGGGAGTAATGTCGGTAAACAAGCTTTGGCAGGATATTCCTGCGTTATTAACAAGCACGTCTGCACCGCCGAAATTTTCCTTAACAATTTTAAACATCTCTGTTACTTCATTGAAATCCGATATGTCGCATTTCACCGCAAGAGCAGGCACATTATAGCTTTGACAAATAACGTCTGCAAGATTTTCCGCCCTGTCTTTGCTGTTGTTATAATTTAAAGCCACAGCATAGCCCTGCTGTGCAAAAGCAACGGCAATTGCCGAGCCTATTCCCTTTGACGCACCTGTAATCAATGCAGTTTTCATATTATCACCCGTTAATTTAATATAAACCATTATAGCATTGACTTTTAATTTAGAAAAGGGAAAAATCAAATTAATTATTACTTATTGCGAAAAAGATTGTTTTATGTTAAAATAAATATATAATTGTCATTATTTAATAAATTTTTATTACAGGTGATAGGGAATGGAAATTCACGAATCTGCGGAAAATTATCTTGAAACAATATATATTCTCAAAAAAAAGCTTGGAAATGTTCGCTCCATTGATATTTGCAATGAACTTGGCTTTTCAAAACCTACGGTAAGCGTTGCAATGAAAAACTTTCATAAGGAAGGATATATTGAAAAAAGCGCAGACGGCTTTATTGACCTTACGGACAAAGGAACGGAAATTGCAAAAAAGATGTATGAACGCCACGTTGCAATTGCAGAGTTTTTTATGTCTATCGGTGTTGACATGGAAACAGCTTTTAAGGATTCCTGTAAAATCGAACACGACATCAGTCCCGTTACCTTTGAATGTATGAAAAAGCACTATGAACAATTCACCGGAAAAAAATTACCGGATATAAACTGATACTAACAGATAATTATTTAATACTGCTTTAAAAGCCTTCCCCTTTTCGGAGAAGGCTTTTTTCAAACGATGAATTTTACAGAGCGTTCTTGAAAATTTGCTTTACGTCATCTTTGGTAAGAGGAACAAAAGCAGTTTCAAGTCCGTCGGCGGCTTTTTCAGCCATTTTGTCAAAATGGGTTTCGTCTATTCCAAGCTGACCTAAGGTTGCAGGAAGTCCCATTACTGCAAAAAATTCTCTTGTTTTGCTTATTGCCTCTTTTGCAGTTTCCATAGGATTTTTTCCCTTTGGCAAATCAAAAACATTTTCTCCGTATTGGGCAAATTTTTCGGCTGTTTTATCGGAAAGTACATATTCCATCCATACGGGAGTTAAAATTGCAAGACCTTCGCCGTGGGTAATGTCATAAAAGGCTGAAAGCTCGTGCTCCATAGGGTGAACGCACCAGGTAACCTCTGCTCCAAGGCTGAGAAGTCCGTTGATTGCAAGGGAAGAAGTCCACATCAGGTTTGCTCTTGCCTCGTAATTGTCAGGCTCATTAAGCGCAACGGGACCGTACTTTATGCAGGTTTTCAGCAGACTTTCGCAGAATCTTGCCTGAACAAAGGCGCCCTCGGCATTTGTAAAGTAATTTTCAAAAATGTGGCTCATTATATCTGCCGTACCTGCGGCTGTTTGCTTTTTTGACACGGAAAAAGTATAGGTCGGGTCGAGAATTGAAAAAGCAGGCTTAATATATTCGCTTCCTGTACCCCATTTTTCATTTTTATCCATATCTGAAATAACTGCAAACTCATCCATTTCGGAGCCTGTGGCAGACAGCGTAAGCACAGTCACAACAGGCAGTGCTCCGGCGATTTTTGAGCCGTCAAGGACTAAATCCCACGGGTCGCCGTCATATTTTGCTCCTGCCGCAATAACCTTTGCACAGTCAAGCACACTTCCGCCGCCCACAGGAAGAACCACGTCAACTTTTTCTTTTTTGCAGATGTCAACGCCCTTTCTGACAGACTCAATTTTCGGATTCGGCTCAACACCGCCCAGCTCAAAAACATTCATTCGGCAATCCTCTAAAATGGACTTAACCTTATTGTAAAGTCCCATTTTCTTAATGCTTTGACCGCCGTAAACCAACAGAACGGTTTTTCCAAAGGCTGTAATATTCTTTAAGTTTTCAATCTGGTTTTTTCCAAAGTAAATTTCTGTAGGTATTCTGTAATGAAAATTATTCATAATAATCCTCCTGAACAAAAAGAGGCATCAGATTACCTCCGATGCCTCCGAAAAGTTCAATTATTTATTCTTGATATATTCATCAATAGCAGCGGCTGCTGTTTTTCCTGCACCCATTGCAAGAATAACAGTTGCGGCACCTGTTACTGCGTCACCGCCGGCATAAACGCCTGTACGAGAAGTAAGACCGTTTTCGTCTGCGATAATTCCGCCCCATTTTTGAGTTTCAAGACCTTTTGTTGTAGATTTGATAAGTGGGTTCGGAGAAGTACCGATTGACATAATTACGCTGTCAACATCAAGCACAAATTCGGAATCCGGCTTTTCAACAGGACGGCGTCTGCCGCTTTCGTCAGGCTCGCCCAGCTCCATCTCAACGCATTTCATTCCGCCGACAAAGTTTTCTTCATTAGGAAGAATTTCAACAGGGTTGTTGAGAAGCTTAAAGATAATGCCCTCTTCTTTTGCGTGCTCAACCTCTTCTTTTCTTGCAGGAAGCTCTGCTTCGCTACGTCTGTAAACAATGTAAACCTCTTCGGCTCCAAGTCTTTTAGCGCATCTTGCCGCATCCATTGCTACGTTACCGCCGCCTACAACAGCTACCTTTTTAGCGTGCATAATAGGTGTTGTGGGGTGGTCCTTATATGATTTCATAAGATTTACTCTTGTTAAGAATTCGTTTGCAGAGTAAACGCCCTTAAGGTTTTCGCCGGGGATTCCCATAAATCTCGGAAGACCTGCGCCTGAGCCTACAAACACAGCCTCAAAGCCGTCCTCCATAAGCTCGTCAATGGAAAGCACCTTGCCGATAACCATATTGGTTTCAACCTTAACGCCTAAAGCCTTAAGCGTGTCGATTTCTTTCTGAACAATAGCCTTTGGAAGTCTGAATTCGGGAATACCGTAAACAAGAACACCGCCTGCAAGGTGAAGTGCTTCAAATACTGTTACCTCATAGCCCATTTTAGCCAAATCGCCTGCGCAGGTAAGACCGGAAGGACCGGAGCCTACTACTGCAACCTTGTGACCGTTTGACTCAGGCTTGTGAATTTCAACATCCTTCTGAGCATTGTGCCAGTCGGCAACAAAACGCTCAAGTCTGCCGATACCAACCGGCTCGCCCTTAATTCCGCGAACACACTTTGACTCGCACTGGCTTTCCTGAGGACATACACGTCCGCATACAGCAGGAAGTGAGCTTGATTCTGAAATAATATCATAAGCTCCTGCAAAATTGCCGTTTGCAACCTCTTTAATAAACTGTGGAATATGTATTGCTACCGGACAACCCTTTACACAGGGAGAATTTTTACAATTTAAACATCTTTGTGCCTCGTCAACAGCCATTTCTTCTGTATATCCCAAAGCAACCTCAAGGAAGTTTTTATTTCTTACATCAGGCTCCTGACTTGGCATAGGATTCTTTTTAAGTGACATATTAGGCATAATTATTCAACCTCCTTTTTAAACAAGTTGCAGGTTTCGTCAAAGGCTTTTCTTTCAAAGGGCTTATACATATTTCCTCTTTCCATAGCCTCGTCAAAGTCAACCTCAAAACCGTCAAAGTCCGGTCCGTCAACACAGGCAAACTTTGTTTTTCCGCCTACTGTAAGTCGGCATCCGCCGCACATACCTGTGCCGTCAATCATAATCGGGTTCATTGAAACAATTGTAGGAATATTGTACTGCTTTGTAAGCTTGGTAACGAACTTCATCATAATCAACGGACCGATTGTAATAACCTCGTCATAGGTTTCGCCGCTTTCGATAAGCTGTTTCAAAGCGTCTGTAACAAGTCCCTTTGTGCCGTATGAGCCGTCGTCGGTCATCATACAAACCTTATCGGAAACATTGTTAAACTCGTCCTCAAGAATAACGAGGTCCTTGTTTCTGAAGCCTACAATAGCGTGAACTACGGAACCCTGCTGGTGAAGCTTTTTAGCAATAGGATATGCAATTGCACAGCCTACGCCGCCGCCTACGATACAAACCTTTTTAATGCCTTCGGTATGT
>CAMFFI010000003.1 GCA_945949625.1 uncultured bacterium
AGAAATTCAGTAATCATTTTTATTTTTATAATTATAACAAATATATTTATATATTTCAACAAAAAGCGACTTGATTTTTTATCTCATATTCACATAGCCTATTAAAACAATATTCCCAAAGGACAAAAGCTTTATGAATTGATTTTAATGTAATTTAGCTCTTGAAATTTTTATGTAATGGGGTATATTATAATATACAGTAACAATGAAAGAAGGCTTTACAATGTCAAAAATTGATGAAGTAAGAAGTGCGATGATGCAGGCGATGAAGGACAAAAACAACCCCAGAAAAGACGCCTTGTCAATGCTTTTGTCAGCTCTTAAGGCAAAATTTATTGATAAAAGAGCTGATTTAACAGAAGAAGAAGAAAATACCATTATTCTCCGTGAAATCAAGCAGGCTCAGGAAACCTTGGAGAGCGCTCCTGCCGATAAAACGGATATGATTGAGGAATGTAAGCTGAGAATTGCCGTGTATTCCGAATTTGCTCCGAAAATGATGAATGAACAGGAAATAAAGGAAGTTGTCAAATCCGTTCTTGATGAAATGGGACTTGAAAATCCTACCGTAAAGGAAAAGGGCTTAATAATGAAAAATCTTATGCCAAAGGTAAAAGGCAAAGCCGACGGAGGTCTTGTAAACAAAATTGTCGGAGAATTTATATCGTAAGCAATCAATAATTAATTGCAAAAGCAGAGTGCCTCCGTACGCAAATCGGAGCAGGCAGATTACCCTCTTTTGACCGACAATTTCACAGCAGTTTTCTATAAGCAAAAATCCCTGCATTGTGCAAATGCAGGGATTTTCCTTATTTATAAATATCATACATTGATTTAAGCTCTTCCAAATCATAGGGCGTCTGCTGATAGACAAAATAGTTAAGCCAGTTTGTATAAAGCAAAGTGGCGTTGCATCTCCACACCATAGGAGGATTTCCGGCAGGGTCGTTATTTCTGAAATAATTATAAGGAATTTCAGGCTTTAAGCCTTTGTAACGGTCACGGTAATATTCCTTTGCCAATGTATTTCTGTCATATTCCGCATGTCCCATTACAAAAAACTGTCTGCCGTTTTTGTTTGCAACAATTGAAACTCCTGCAATTTCGGAAACTGCCAATATCTGAAGCTCGCTGTGACTTTCCACATCCTCACGGCTTACCTCCGTAAAACGTGAATGAGGCAGCAGAAAATAATCGTCAAAGCCTCTCAGCAGCGGATGATACGGGTCCAGCAGCTTGTGATTGTATATACCCGAAAGCTTTTCCTTTAAAGGTCTTTTGGGTATTCCGAAATGGTAGTAAAGACCTGCCTGTGCTCCCCAGCAAATGTGAAAGGTAGAGTACACGTTGGTTTTTGACCATTCCATTATTGTTTTAAGCTCTTCCCAGTAGTCAACCTGTTCAAATTCAAGCTGTTCAACAGGCGCACCGGTAATTATCATTCCGTCAAAACGCTGATTCTTGATTTCATCAAAGGTTTTGTAAAATGTAGTAAGATGCTGTTGTGAAACATTTTTGGAAACGTGAGAAGCCATTTGCAAAAGCTCAATATCAACCTGCAAAGGACTGTTTCCCAACATTCTTAAAAGCTGGGTTTCCGTTTCCACCTTATTGGGCATAAGGTTGAGAATTACTATTTTCAAAGGGCGTATGTCCTGAGTAGCCGCTCTGTCATCAGGCATAACAAAAATATTCTCCGATTCCAAAACCTTAATTGCAGGCAAATCCTTCTGCACCTTAATAGGCATTCTCTCACCACCCTTTTAATTCAAAATTATTAACACTATTATCGCTTTATAACACAAAAACAATAATCTAAATCAATACTGTTTTCCCCAGTAAACCATATGCTTTGCAGGCTTTCCGCAGCAAACACAGGTATCTGCAAGATGCTCCTCCTCAAAAGGAATACATCTGCTCTTTACACCGCCTGTAACATCCTTAAGCTTGTCTTCACAGGCAGAATCGCCGCACCACATAGCTTTAATAAAGCCGGGATGATTTTTTGCAATATCAATAAATTCGTCGTAATTTCTTGCAATAAAGGTTTTTTCCTGCATATTTTTAAGAGCCTTTTCGTACATAGCGTCGTGAATGTCCTGAAGACTTTTTTCAATCTGCTCATTCAGCTTTTCAATAGGTGTGAAAATCTTCTCTCTTGTATCACGTCTGACAACTACGCACTGACCTTTTTCAATATCCTTGGGACCGATTTCAACTCTTAAAGGAACTCCCTTCATTTCATACTCGCTGAATTTCCAGCCGGGAGCGTGGTCGCTTGCGTCAACCTTAATTCTGTAATTCTTTTTAAGCATATCTGCAATTTCATAAGCCTTGTCAAGAACGCCCTCCTTGTGCTGTGCAATTGGAATAATTGCAACCTGAATAGGCGAAACCTTAGGAGGAAGTACAAGTCCGTCATCGTCACCGTGCACCATAATAATAGCGCCTATCATTCTTGTAGATACTCCCCATGAGGTCTGATGAGGATAATGCTGTTTATTATCTCTGCCGGTAAATTTAATATCAAAGCTCTTTGCAAAGCCGTCGCCGAAATAGTGGGAGGTACCGCCCTGCAAGGCAACGCCGTTGTGCATCATTGGCTCGATTGTATAGGTAGCCATTGCGCCGGCAAACTTTTCTTTTTCTGTCTTTCTGCCGATTACAGCAGGAATTGCAAGAGTTTCCTTATAGAAATCAGCATAAACATTAAGCATTCTCAGAGTTTCTTCCTCTGCCTCTTCCTGTGTTTCGTGCATTGTGTGACCTTCCTGCCATAAGAACTCAGAGGTTCTCAGAAAAGGTCTTGTGGTTTTTTCCCACCTTACAACACTGCACCACTGGTTATAAAGCTTTGGCAGGTCGCGATATGTATTGATTATTTTCTGATAATGCTCGCAGAAAAGCGTTTCAGAAGTGGGACGAACACAAAGGCGCTCGTTAAGCTTTTCGCTTCCGCCTATGGTAACCCACGCACACTCAGGTGCAAAGCCCTCAACGTGGTCTTTTTCCTTTTGCAAAAGGCTCTCCGGGATAAACATTGGCATATATACATTTTCATGACCTGTTTCTTTAAAACGTCTGTCCAAATCTGCCTGGATATTCTCCCAGATTGCATAACCGTAAGGTCTTATTACCATACAGCCTTTAACACCCGAATAATCTACAAGCTCTGCTTTTTTAACAATATCCGTGTACCATTTTGCAAAGTCCTCGTCACGGCTTGTTATAGCTTCAACCATTTTTTTATCTGCCATTGTTTATACCTCCGTAATTCCAAAGCGACACCGCATTGCAGGCACTTTATTTTTATTTGCGGCTGACTTTAAATCATAACATTTCTATTATACAGGCAAGCAAAGGATTTTTCAAGTAAATAAGCAAAAAAATACAGGCAGAGTCTAATGACCTTCTTCAAAGAAACTATTTTTAGTTTTGGGTAATTTGAGAAACATAATACAACAACCCCTCCCATATATGTGGGAGGGGTAAGTTTTACTTATATAGGGTTATTAAACTTTGTTTCAAGCACTCAAAGCAAAATATCTACAATAGTAGAAATTATATAGGGTTATTAAACCGGTGAGCGAATCATTGGGGTGACATCATCTACAATAGTAGAAATTATATAGGGTTATTAAACTTTATCAGAACAAGACATAAAAGTTCTATCTACAATAGTAGAAATTATATAGGGTTATTAAACCACCGATGTACTACTATCTCTTATCGATCTACAATAGTAGAAATTATATAGGGTTATTAAACCTCTGAACAACCTCATTTTCCGTATCTATCTACAATAGTAGAAATTATATAGGGTTATTAAACATGTAAATATACCCTAATAACCAATTCCTATCTACAATAGTAGAAATTATATAGGGTTATTAAACGATAAGATATATATAATAGGTACGGTATCTACAATAGTAGAAATTATATAGGGTTATTAAACAATAAAACTGCTTATCCTTTTGATACGATCTACAATAGTAGAAATTATATAGGGTTATTAAACTAATAAGTAACTTACCTGAGCTGTCCTCATCTACAATAGTAGAAATTATATAGGGTTATTAAACTTTACAACGAGTGTGCAAAGCGTGATTATCTACAATAGTAGAAATTATATAGGGTTATTAAACAGGATATTTTACAGCTTGCACTTGATTATCTACAATAGTAGAAATTATATAGGGTTATTAAACATCACCCGGAAGACGAAGAGCAGGCAATCTACAATAGTAGAAATTATATAGGGTTATTAAACTTCTGTTTCAAGCTGCAACATATTTTAATCTACAATAGTAGAAATTATATAGGGTTATTAAACACACAGAATCTGACAAGACCAAATATTATCTACAATAGTAGAAATTATATAGGGTTATTAAACCAGTTTTTCTCGGTGTCTCCCGTAGTTATCTACAATAGTAGAAATTATATAGGGTTATTAAACGTTTCTTTAGGTGTCATTTTTATCACATCTACAATAGTAGAAATTATATAGGGTTATTAAACATAATCGCTGAGTGCTTTCCTGTTCCATCTACAATAGTAGAAATTATATAGGGTTATTAAACAAGTAAATATGCACTTGCAGAAGTATCAATCTACAATAGTAGAAATTATATAGGGTTATTAAACGCTTTTAGATATGTAAGTTTATTTCTGCATCTACAATAGTAGAAATTATATAGGGTTATTAAACGCTGCCCTTGCAAGCGACCTATTTGGATCTACAATAGTAGAAATTATATAGGGTTATTAAACATATTTTTTGTCCCGGATAGAATAGCCATCTACAATAGTAGAAATTATATAGGGTTATTAAACTTTTAGGCTTATTGTCTATGATTTTAAATCTACAATAGTAGAAATTATATAGGGTTATTAAACTTACCGTTATCTGCGATACAAGAGAGATCTACAATAGTAGAAATTATATAGGGTTATTAAACCCTTGGATTGTTTAAGGTAACAAATATATTTGTAAAAATATCATTATGTTCGTAATAACCAACTAATTTTTTCATTGTTCAATAACCCCATATCAACAAAATAAAATATTAAGACCAAGGTTTGCAAGTCAGTTAACTATCAGCAAAGTAGAGTCCTCGTTCTTTGCAAAACCGAACTTTTGCACCTTGCAGGTACTGCTCAGTTGAAAAATATATACGCTGTCGTTTTGGTCGAAAAGCTTCATAAATTTATTGTTTATATCAGAGATGATATTATTCAATATTCTTTCACTATTATCAATTTCATAAACAGAATACTGCATCATCCGCCCAAAACGCTTTATATATTTTGCAAATTTTGCTCTCTTTTTATTATTAGATATATCATAACTAATTATAACCATTTTAGCCTCCTATGTCAAATGTTGGAAATTTGTCGGCTGATATGTTTTTCATAAAAGCTCTGTAGTAGGATTGTATATACTCAAATATTAAGTCTTTATTTTCTATTATCGGACTCATTAAAAACTGCATATATTTTGCTGATAATTCCCATTTGAGGCGATATTGATTATTAATAATCAAAAAATCTTCCTTTTTGATTTGCTTTAAGTTAATTGATTTCTTGATTTGTATATCTATCAAAGGTCTAAAAGGCTCTACTATGTCACAAACCAAAGATTTTCTCATATAAAACTGCTTATGCATTACACCTTTATATGTATCGAATCCATATGAACTGAGCAAAGCGTCTATAAAGGCAAACAGCAGTGAATAACCTATGTCAAGTACAGAATTTACAATATCCCGTTTTACTCGTGGTTGTCTTCCCTGCCATAATATATTATTAAAATGATTTTTAAAATATAGCTTAGCCGCTAAGCCCTCATATGCCATAATTTCACTAAGTTCTTTACAGCTTTCAATTTGTTCAATGTATGCGGAAAGTGTATGTATTGCTTCCTTTTGACTTATACTTTTATCTCGCACAAGTTTGAGAGTTTTTATCTGATTACTTATTTTATTTTGTGTTATATGCTTTGCAAGACCAAGTCCGTCATACTGGTACTGCTTGGTTTTAAGTAATGTATTAGAATCTTTATCTGCACCAATTATTGAATACAATCTGAAGCCCGCTGACATAAATGCTATAAAAAATCCGAATTTTCTCGCCTTTGAAATGACAACCGAGGTTATACTGCAATTACCAACGGCAAAAATTAAAAATAATCGGTAACAGGAACATTGGAACTTAATTCTATTATCAGCTGTTTTGACGATGATGTTATCATTTGAAAATGACATTTTTTCACCTTCATTGAAAAGCACTATAATAATTTGTTTTTTTGAAAAATCAAGCGAAGAAATCATGCTTTACTCCTTTAGTCTTGAGAAAGAACAGAGAGATTCATATATGCAGTGTGAACATTTTTTAATATTTTCCTGAGTAAATGTTTCCAACTCAAATTTGTTCATATTTTTAATAAGAACTTCAAATTTTTTCAGCATATCCGGATTTTCGCCCGGCAACGCTATCGGATACATCTTATTATCATCCATACTGTATATTCTGATTTTATGTACTCTGTATCCCATTTCTGTCAAGCCGAAATACTGAGCATAAACCTGAAAAATATATCCTTCATATATTTTATTAACTTTTTTCTTTCTTTCCGTAAGAATATGATTGTCGGTATCAAATAAATCTATTTTTCCGAAAAGGTTATATCTCTCAGAATACACAGAAATCGACTGCAAGATATTTTTATTATCCGAATAGGTACTGCTGTCCACAGCATTATGGGCAGCAGTACCGTTGATCTGATAACTATCCTGATAAGTAAGAGTATCTGTATAATAATCAAGCGAATGAAAATATATTGAAGCAGGGCAGAATATATAATCATTGAGGTTAGATATTGTTATAGGAGTTTCACTCATTCATATCTCCTTTTTGAGCAAACTCTAACCATTCGGCATTTGATATAGATAATTTTACCTTTGAAATATCTTCGGCTTTTTTTATCTGATTGATTGCCCACAATCCTTTTCGTGCAATATTATAGGCTCCGTTTGCGTCAGCGTCCGTCGGTAATGCGTCTTCATCGGTGATTTTACGGCTATCATAAAAAACTCCGTTTTTATTCTTTACAGGCGAAATCAGATAGTCCGTGTCTGAATTCGGTATGCTGTTTCTCATCTGAAGAGTAAGCGCAAGCAAGTGCAGCAGTTTTTCAAAAAAAGCTTTCTGCTCATTTGCAATTATTAATTCCTTCAGGTTTTCGGAGTGATAATCAACCGAAAATTCATCAAACAGCTTTATAAATTCATCAGTCAGATTGATTGTTACACTATTCCATTCGCTGTTCTTTTCGGGATCGCGATAGCTTTTTATTCTCTCTCCGAAGGTACACACGGTCCACTCCTTGCGGTAGTCTGTTGAACCTCTCAGAAAATCCTTATAATTAAAGGAAAACTCAAAATAATTTTCCTTTTCGTTAAAGCTTATTGATTTAAAGCGGGATAAAAAGTTCTTACTCTCTTCCACACTGCTATAACGGGGCTTCATTAAATCCACAAAGCCGGTAACAGGGTCAATTTTACTTGTCAGCCACGCAGGAATATAGAAAATAATACCGTTCTGCATGCCCTCTTTCTTAAAGCTTTCAAACTTATTTGTAAGCTGATATGCGTTCAGTAATCCCCCCTCTTTTTCCGGAGCAATTTGCTTGTCCACATAATAATTAAGCTTATCAATAAGCATCTTTTCAAATTTCTGGTAAACCTGTTTTTCAACCTTGGCTCTGCTGTTTTTAAATCCGCTGTTCAGGTCTTCCAGTGCAATTACTGCGTCATATTTTACTACAAGCTTGCAGATTTTATGAACAGCCTGGCTTATATAGCCGCTTTTAAGCTCCTTTATGTTCTCAATCGTGTTCCAGCTCTGCCTTGCCTGTTTACGGTTTTCCTCCTTTTCATCAAGCAGGCTGTGATAATTTGTTTCATATACTTTCCCTTTATACTCATTTCTGATTATATTCAACGAGCCCTGCTCAAGAATACCGCCGTTGCTGTCAATTACGCTGTAATAGAGCAGATTTCTTTCGCCACGGTCGATACCGATTACACAGTTTTTCTCACAATCTTTTAAAAGCATTCTGACATCGTCATTAATTCTGAAAGCATCAGGCGCCTGAAAATTCATTGTAATCGGAAAATGGAGTGAAAACTGCGGTTTTGTGTATCGCTTATCCTTGATAAGATCATATTTAAATTCAGCGGTCTTATTTTCTGATAATTCATTCTTATTCTTAATCGGCTGATTTTTCGGGTGGGTTACCCCGGCGTTCTTTATACTTGCCGGGCGGTAAAACATTTCAGCTCCGCCGTTAAGCTGGTACACAACATTTTCAAGATTCCTTTCGTCAAACAGCATTTTAAAATACAGTGTATGCAGATTTGGCGTACCCTTGCTATACGAAGAAAAATCCTTGTTATAAATCTGAAACAGATATATTTTTCCTTCGCTGACAAGCTCGTCAATATAATGAGCCGGTATTTTTGAATAAGTAATTTTATAGCCTTGCTTTGCTACATCATTATAAAATTCGCTGATGTCGTTATATTCGCAGGTATCCTTGAAAGTATAATTAAATCCAGACCAATCCGGATGGCGGTTGATTGCATCCTTATAAAAATCTATAAGCTTATGGCAATCATCAATATTAAAGTTTCCGCTCTTTTTAAAGGTGCCGTTTTTATAGATGGTCAGTATTTCATCTGAAGGAGCAAAAAAATCAATATTTGAATCGGCAAAGAATACTTTAGGCAGCATTTTGTTAGGTCCGGGCAACAGCTTATAAACGGCTTTTTCATAGCAATCATCAGTGCAATCTGAAAATTCAGGATTTTCAAGCACCCTGCTGCTGCCCTTATCAAGTATTGCAAGAAAATATTTACCGTCTTTAATTAGAAGAACAGAGCGATAATCTTTTTCTTTATTTCTGTCCCACCCGCCTAAAAACTGCGGGTTATTAAAATTAAGCTTGATTTTTTCAGTAGAATAGGGCTTTTTGGTAACATAATTTCTGACCTTATCATACAGCCTGTCTATTCTGCTGAGATTATCAAAAAGAGGAGTGAATGTGCTGTAAAAAAGTTCGTTTTTGTCAAAGACTTCTCCTGTTTCTGACAGAGGCTTAATAAGCTTTTCAAGATTTTTAATTGAATCAAGGAAATTTTTGATTAATTCAACGGACTCTTTATCATCAATAAGGTTTCTGCTGTTGTCATAAGGCGTAGTCAAGAGTTTTTCAGCCACAGAATATGCTTCAGAAATATTATCAGCTAACTCAATAACCATACTGCAATAGTAATCGGATATCGTTTTTGTATTGATTTCGGTATCATCTGATGAGTTTATAAGTTTTTGAAGCTCGCCGAGAGAAAAATACTTATTAGCTTTATATGCCTTGTTTCTTTTTTCTTCGTATTTTTCAACATTTTTTACCTTACTTGTATAATTCACATTGTCATACGAAACATTCCAAAGATTTTTTATAACTGACCACGATTTAAAAATTCCATTTGATAAATCAGTAACAGCAAGTCCGTTTTTAATATAGATACCGTCAAGCGAAGCGTCTGAAAAAGCTTTAAAAAGGACTTTCAGATCTTCAACGGTACTTTTTATTGACTTATATTTATCCGGCTCATCGTGATTATAAAAATCATTAACTGTGCTTAAAACTTCATCATCGCTAATGAATTTTTCAGGAATGAAAGACACGCTTTCTCTGTCGCTGAGAATCTGCTTGTATAATGGTTTCAGCTTTGGAATACGGTCACTTTTCTGAGAAGTCTGGTTATACTCGTTAATATACTCATTAATGCCTTTCACTTTTGTGCCGTCACTTGTAGTGTAACCGCCGATAATTTCATTGTAGCGGTCAATGCCGGACTGAGTCAGCACAAAATTAAAATAATCTACGTTAAACACATCAAAAACGGTTGTTCCGCACAATCCTTCAAAATCATTATTAAGGATTATTAAAACATCTGAAGGGAGCAACTCTTTTGCCTTATCAAATACTTTGATATTATCAAGAAATTTCGGGAGATTTTCATTTATACAACGGTAAGCGATAGCAGTAGATATTTCCTTATCTGAATACATATTTTTTCTGTTATCAAAGAATTGTCTGAAATATGTAGTAAAACTGAAAAACTCTTCCACAAGCGCCCGTTCTTCTGCGTTACCAACAAATTCCGGCAAAATCTGTGTAATCATTTCTTTCTTGAAAAGTTTACTAAAAATCTCCGATTCCTTAAAAGCGTCAGCAATTTCTTTTCTAAGCTTTGCTGAAATATCATTAATCTCCTTTTTGCTTTTTTCATCTCTCTGACTGTAATAAAGCTCAGCATAATCCTTTAGATATGAAAGAGTTTGCTTTCGCAGGACATCATCAATAAAAGTTTTGTGGAAATCATCAATAATCGCCTTAACTTTTTCATAATCTTCACTTCTTTTTTTATCCTCTTCAAGTAATTTTCGGACCTCAAAATACTCAAGCGTCCTGCCGACAGGTAAAAGCTTCTGGCACAAGGTTTTCTGCACCGGATATCTGTTCGTTAAGTTAGATATCTTTGTTTTTCTTTCTTGTTTATCCATTTTTTATCTCTCCTTTTAGTAAAATATGGTTGTAAAATCCGCTTATTTTACAATGAAATAAACAATCTACCATAGTAGAAATTAAAAATTAAATAAACAATAAAAACTTTTATGTTTATTTATTGTAAGTAAAACAATTTACTTAACTTTATTATATTAATCTTAATTATCCGGTGCAAGATGTAAAACACACAAAGTTTTTAATTATATTTTGTGCAATTCAAACACAAGCATCGTTATTCTTGTTTGATCATGTGATTATAAGGCATAGATTAGGCAATAATTTTGATGATTATCGTGTCTGTTTACTGTCTGCGTTGAATTAAAGAATCGTTATCGGGTTAACCAAGTTGAATTAAAGGTGGGCAAAAAAATACAGGCAGAGAAAACTCTGCCTGCACAACACTTTTTTTAAATTATGAATTTGCTTCAATATAAGAAACAAGAGCTCCTACTGTTTTGATGTTTTCAATTTCATCATCAGGAATTTCAATTTCAAATTCATCTTCGATTGACATAAGTAAATCTACAACGTCAAGTGAATCTGCGCCTAAATCTTCCTGCAAATCAGTTTCAGCTGTAATTTTGTCTTCCTCAACATCAAATTGCTCTGCTAAAATAGCTTTTACTTTTTCTAATACCATTTTATTTCCTCCTAAAAATTATAGTGTACTGAATATTATAGACAAATCAGTACTTTTTATGATACAATGGTTTAGTTAAGATCTGCATTACCCAACGGGAGTATGATCTTTACTAAATCATATTATTAGTTATTCTTTACTTTGTCAATATTTATTTCAAAAATTTTATAAATTTTTTCTTTTTTCCATAAAAATTTAAAAGGAGAATGGTTATGAACATAAAAAAATATGCAGTAATCGGTCACCCAATCGGTCATACAATGTCGCCCTTCATTCATAAAAGACTTTTTGCTCTTTCAGGAATAAACGCCGAATACGGAGTAATGGATATTGCACCGGAAAACCTAAAAGCAGAATATGAAAGCACCTTAAAGCAGCTTGACGGCTTTAACATTACAATACCTCACAAACAAAATATTATACCTCTAATTGACAGAATAGACAAAAAAGCTAAAATGTACGGCAGCGTAAACACCGTTTCAATAAAGGACGGAATTGCAACAGGCTATACTACTGACCCCGACGGCTTTTTAAAAGCGCTTGAGGCTGCAAAAATCACTATCGGCGGAAGAGTTGTAATCTTAGGCTGCGGCGGAGTTGCAAGAACTATGGCTTATGAGGTTGTGCTAAAGGGTGTTGCACTTACCTTTGCCGTAAGAGATGAGGATGTGGAAATTGCAAAGGCTTTGTGCAGCGAAATTACAAACACAGTAAAGGGTGCAAATGTTCAATACTGTCTTATTTCACAGATTGAGGGAGATATTGATGTTCTTATAAATGCAACTCCTTTGGGAATGTACCCAAAAACAGAAATTCAGCCTGTAAGCGATAAGGTTATTTTCAGGAGCAAATCGGTATTTGACGCTGTTTACAATCCTCTTGAAACGGTTCTTATACAAAAAGCTCTTTCAAACGGAAGCCGTGCGGTAGGCGGTATGGCTATGCTTGTATGGCAGGCGGTTGTTGCCCACGAAAAATGGGATAACAGCACATATGATGTTAAGGATATTGAAAAAATATGTATAGACGCCTCAAAGGAGCTTGAAAACAAATAATGAAAAGTATATTTTTATGCGGTTTTATGGGCTGCGGAAAAACTACCGTAGGAAAAATTCTTGCCGCAAGAACAGGCAGAGAATTTATTGATATGGATAAATATATAGAAAAAAAAGAAAATATGACCGTATCGCAGATTTTTGAAAATCACGGTGAAGATTATTTTCGTGATTTGGAACATCAGGTTTGCAAAGAGCTTTCCGAAAAGGAAAATCTTATTGTTGCAACCGGCGGCGGAGCTTTGACATATAAACGAAATGCCGATATTATCAGAAAAAATGCCACTGTGCTTTTTATCAGCGTACCCATTGAGATTATAGCCGACAGGCTGAAAAATGATACCACCCGTCCTCTTCTTCAGCGAGAGGACAGGCAACAGGCGATGAAAGAGCTTTACGACAAGCGTATGCCTTTGTATAAGGATGCCGCAACAGTTATAGCCGACGGCTCTCAAAGTCCCGGTGCAGTTGCAAACCTTATTATTTCAACAATGGGACTTAAAAAAGCGCCCAAAAAATAAAGCGTCGTCACTCAATTTATGCATTATGGACAACCCTTATGGTTGTCCTAAAAACAGATAAAGCATTACTGTAACAACGTAGGAAGGTTTGCCCTCTCATATGATGATAGAGGGGGTACGGGCGACTGCCGTACCCATATCCTGCCGTTAGCCATTGATATTTCGGCGGCTTGTGGGCAAGCCGCCCTACCAATCTTCCGAAAACATTGTCCGCTAAACATATGACCTCAAGGACTTTCCCTGCTGTATTAATTACTCTTACGGTACTCGGAAAAACATTAATTTGCAACATTGAATCTGTTACTGCATAAACTTATGTATAAAGCTATTGATTTTTGCACTTTAAAGTGATAAAATAATTTTCAAACATATAAATATAACTGTGAATTTGGAGGTTAGATTATGATTATTGTTTTAAAGCCTGACTGCTCTGAACAGCAGACAAGGGATTTCTGCAATATGCTTACACAAAAATATGATGTCAAGGTAAACACTTGGAACGGAGTTCATTCTACTGTTCTGGGACTTATCGGCGATACAACTCAAATTGATATAGACTATGTTGACGCACAGGATTTTGTAGAAAGCGTTAAACGTGTTCAGGAGCCGTATAAAAAGGCAAACAGAAAATTTCATCCTGACAATACTGTTATTGAACTTGCAAACGGCGTAAAAATCGGTGACGGAAGCCTTCAGATTATGGCCGGTCCCTGCTCTGTTGAATCTGAAAAGCAAATTGTGGATATAGCAAAAAGCGTAAAGGCCTCGGGAGCGTCCATTCTCAGAGGCGGTGCTTTTAAGCCCAGAACCTCGCCTTATTCTTTTCAGGGCTTAAAGGCTGAAGGTCTTGACCTTTTAAAAGAGGCAAGAAAACAAACGGGACTTCCCATAGTTACTGAAATTATGAAGAAATCCCACATTTATATGTTTGAAAACGGTGACATTATTCAGGTTGGCGCAAGGAATATGCAGAATTTTGAGCTTCTTAAGGAGCTTGGAAAAACAAACAAGCCTATTCTTCTTAAAAGAGGCTTGTCTGCAACTATTGAAGAATGGCTTATGAGCGCTGAATATATTATGGCGGGAGGAAACAACAACGTAATTCTCTGTGAAAGAGGAATACGCACATATGAAAACTTTACAAGAAACACCCTTGATGTTTCTGCTATACCAATTGTAAAGTCCCTTTCCCATTTGCCTGTTGTTGTTGACCCAAGTCACGCTTCCGGAAAAGCATGGCTTGTAGAGCCTTTGGCTATGGCGGCAGTTGCCGCAGGTGCCGACGGACTTATTATTGAGGTTCACAACGACCCTGCTCACGCTTTATCCGACGGTGCGCAGTCTTTAACACCGGAGCAGTTTGACAAGGTAGCTAAAAAGCTGTTTAAACTTAAGGACGCTCTTTCAAACAATAATTGATTTCAAAGGAAGTTTATTATGAACATTGCAATAATCGGTTTGGGCATTATAGGAGGAAGCTTTGCAAAAGCCTTAAAAAAATATACCGACCATTACATTATTGGAATAAACAGAACAAAAGCCACCTTACAGCAGGCTTTTGACTGCAAGGCAATCGACGAAATGGGCGATGAAAAAAGCCTTGAAAAAGCCGATTTAATCATACTCGGACTGTATCCTGGCGCTGCTGTGGATTATATAGAAAAAAACGGAAAATATATAAAGAAAGGCGCTATTGTTACGGATTCATCGGGAATAAAAGCCGAAATTTGTCCCAAAATGGTCAACCTTTCAAAAAAATTCGGTTTTACCTTTGTGGGAAGTCACCCTATGGCAGGAAAAGAAAAAAACGGCTTTTCCGTAAGCGAGGCTGATCTTTACAAGGGCGCAAGCTACATTATAGTTCCCTGTGAGGCTGACGAAAAAAGCGTTAAGCTTATTTCCGATTTAGCTTTAAAAATCGGCTTTGGCGGAATAAAAATAACAACCCCCGAGGAGCACGACCGTATGATTGCTTTTACGTCACAGCTTCCCCATGTGCTTGCCTGTGCATATGTTATGAGTCCCTGCTGTTTAAACCACAAGGGCTTTTCCGCAGGCAGTTACAGAGATGTTTCCAGAGTTGCAAATATAAACTCGGAGCTTTGGAGCGAGCTTTTCCTTGAAAATAAAGAACCTTTATTGGCAGAGCTTGACGAGCTTATAAAAAATATAAATTCAATCAAGAACGCAATTAAAAAAGAAAATAAAGAAGAGCTTGCCGCTTTACTGGAAAAAGGACACAAGGTAAAGGAGGAGTTAGGCGAATGAAAACATTAAAAGTTGAAACAGGCAGACCTTATGATATAATTATTGAAAAAGGAATTATTGAAAATTGCGGAGAATACATTAAAAAAGTATCAAAAGCCTTTAAGGTTGCCGTAATTTCAGATACAAACGTATTTCCCATATACGGAGAAAAAGTAATCAGCTCCTGCAAGGCAGCCGGCTTTGAAACCTGCTGTTTTACCTTTGAGGCAGGAGAACATTCAAAAAATCTCTCCACTGTATCAAAAATGTATGATTTTCTTGCCGAAAATCACCTTACAAGAAAAGACCTTATTGTTGCTTTAGGCGGCGGTGTTACAGGCGATATGGCAGGCTTTGCCGCAGCGTCTTATTTAAGGGGAATTGACTTTGTGCAGATTCCCACCTCCCTGCTTTCACAGGTTGACAGCTCTGTCGGCGGAAAAACAGGTGTTGACATAAGCGCCGGAAAAAATCTTGTAGGCGCTTTCTGGCAGCCGGTGCTTGTACTTATTGACAGCAGTACGCTTTCAACACTTCCCCGATATTATGTTGAGGACGGTATGGCTGAGGTTATAAAATATGGGTGCATTAAGGACAAAGCACTTTTTGAAAAGCTTGAAAACAAAAACGCTATGGATGTAATTGATGATATTATATATAACTGTGTTTCAATTAAGCGCGACGTTGTAAGCCGTGATGAACGTGACACAGGAGAGCGTGTTCTTTTAAACTTCGGTCATACTATGGGACACGCTTTGGAAAAGCTTAATAATTTCAGCACGCTTTCACACGGACAAGGTGTTGCAATCGGTATGGTAATGCTGACAAAATCCGCTGAAAAAGCCGGCTTAACACAATCGGGAACAGCAGAGAGAATTGAAAAACTCTGCAAAAAATACAATCTTCCCACATACAGCGATTTACCGAAAAAGGATATTGCAAACGCGGCGTCAACAGATAAAAAAACAAGCGGCAAATCTGTGGAGCTTGTGCTTTTAAAGGAAATCGGCGAAAGCTACACCAAAAAAACCGAGCTTTCGGAATTTGAAAAATTCATTTCTGTTTAATTATTTTAAGGTAAAGGAAAATAAAATGTCACAGGTTGTTATAACTCCTAAAAATTTATCGGGAAAGGTAACTATACCTCCCTCAAAAAGTGATGTTCACAGGGCTTTGATTTGTGCCGCTTTAAGTAAGGGAAAGTCCACCCTTTACCCTGTTGACCTTTCCAATGATATAAAAGCCACAATCTCCTGTATTGAGGCTTTAGGCGGAAAGATTCAGTACCATAACAAAAGAATAACCGTTGACGGAAGTCATTTGTTTGAAAATAAAAACGCTGTTCTTAACTGCGGAGAAAGCGGAAGTACGCTTAGATTTTTTATTCCCGTTGCCGCCGCAGGAAATGTTTCTGCCGTTTTTAACGGCGAGGGCAGACTTCCTGAAAGGCCAATCGGAATTTATCTTGACGCTTTACCAAAAGCAGGAGTAAAATGCAAAACTCTCGGAGGACTTCCCCTTGAAATAAGCGGTCAGCTTGAAAGCGGAGTTTTTGAAATTCCCGGAAATGTAAGCTCTCAGTTTATTACAGGCTTGCTGTTTGCACTTCCTCTGCTTAAGGGCGACAGCGAAATTGTGCTTACCTCTCCTTTGGAAAGCATTGGCTATATAAATATGACTATTGAGGTAATGAAAAAATTCGGCGTTGAGATAATTGTTCAAGACAATAAGTATATAATAAAGGGAAATCAAACCTACAAGCCCTGCGACTATAAAACCCACGGCGACTGGTCACAGGCGGCATTTTTTATGTGTGCAGGTGCATTAAAGGGTGAAATCACAGTAAACGGCGTAGATATAAGCTCAACTCAGGGCGATAAAGAAATCGTCAATATTTTAAAACGCTTTGGCGCTGATGTTACTGTGAAGGATAACAGCGTTTCTGTAAAGCAAAACAAGCTCGGCGCTATTGAAATAGACGCAAGGCAGATTCCCGACCTTGTTCCTGTTCTTGCTGTAACAGGCGCTTTTGCAAAAGGTACAACAAGGATAATCAACGCTGAGCGTTTAAGAATAAAGGAAAGCGACCGTCTTTGGGCAATCAGCAACGCCCTTAACGCATTAGGCGCAAAGGTCAGGGAATTGCCCGACGGTCTTGAAATTACAGGCGTTGACAAGCTTACCGGCGGTACTGTTCAAGGCTGTAACGACCATAGAATCGTTATGGCTATGTCCGTTGCTGCAACAATGGCTGACAAGCCGGTAACAATTACCGACGCATTCAGCATAAACAAAAGCTACCCTGACTTTTTTGAAGATTATAACAGCTTAGGAGGAAATGCAAATGTCATCAACATGGGGTGAAAAGGTTAAAATTTCTGTTTTTGGCGAAAGTCACGGCAAGGGCATAGGCGTTGTCATAGACGGACTGCCGGCAGGATTTAAGGTGAATAGAGAAAAACTGCTGGAGCAAATGGCAAGACGTGCTCCCGGCAAGGATAAAACCGCAACTCCGAGGAAGGAAAGCGACCTGCCCAATGTTCTTTCGGGTATGCTTGATAATGTGACAACAGGAGCGCCTCTTTGTGCCGTAATAAAAAATACAAACACAATCAGCAACGATTATTCAAATCTTATGTCCTGTCCAAGACCGGGTCACAGCGACTACACCGCCTATGTAAAGTACAACACCTTTAACGATATAAGAGGCGGCGGTCATTTTTCGGGCAGACTTACAGCTCCGCTTGTTTTTGCAGGAAGCATCTGCCGCCAGATTCTCGAGGAAAAAGGGATTAAAATATCTGCCCATATTGCACAAATCGGCAATGTAACCGATGAGCCTTTTAATCCTGTTGAGATAGAGCCCTCTCTTATGGATAGGCTGTCGCAAAGCACCTTTTCTTTAATTGATGCGAGCAAAGAAGAATTAATGCGTGATGAGGTGGAAAAATCAAGGCTTTCACTGGACAGCGTAGGCGGTATTGTTGAATGTGCCGTAACAGGCTTGCCCGCAGGCTTGGGAGAGCCTATGTTCGGCGGTGTTGAAGGACTTATTTCCTCAATTATTTTCGGTATTCCCGCTGTAAAGGGTATTGAGTTCGGCAAGGGCTTTGAGCTTGCAAAAATGCACGGAAGTCAAAGCAACGACCCCTTTGAATACAAAGACGGCAAGGTTGTTACAACCACCAACAACTGCGGCGGTATATTAGGCGGTATAACAAATGCAATGCCTGTAATTTTCAGAGCCTGCATAAAGCCTACCGCGTCGATTGCTCAGGAGCAGGATACCGTTGACCTTCAGAAAAAATGCAATGCAAAGCTTTCGGTTCACGGACGTCACGACCCCTGCATTGTTCCCCGTGCAGTGCCTGTAATTGAAGCCTGTACGGCAATAGCCTTAATGAATTTATAATATTTACGCTTAGGTGATATAATGAAAGATTTAGGACAAATAAGAAACGAAATTGATTCCATAGACAAACAGCTTATTGACCTTTTTAAAAGGCGAATGGACTGTGCAAAGGCTGTGGGAGAATATAAAAAGGAAAACAACATTTCCGTACTTAATCAGGCAAGAGAAAATGAAATTCTTGACAAGGTACAGGAAATGGGCGGTGAATACGGAACCTTTGCAAGGCTTTTGTATTCTAACATTATGGAGCTTTCCCGTGCATTACAGCATACGATTATGGGCAGCGGCAAAGCCTTGAAGGACGATATTCTCAACGCATCTGCCCAAATGGAAACAACTAATATAAAAGTTGCATATCAGGGAATTAAGGGCGCAAACGGTCACGAGGCTGTTTTAAGACTGTTTCCGAAGAGTATTCCAACTAACTACAAAACCTTCAGCGATGTGTTTGACGCAGTTGATAAAGGCGAAGTAAGCTACGGTGTTCTTCCTGTGGAAAATTCAAACGCAGGCTCTGTGTCTTCGGTTTATGACCTTATACTTAAACACCGTTTTTATATTGTGGGTGCTTTGGATTTGCCTATTGACTACTGTCTCGGCGGACTAAAGCAATCGGAGTTTTCCGACATTGAAAAGGTCTGGTCCCATCCTCAGTCCCTTTCTCAATGCTCCAATTACATAGCAAAGCACAATTTTGAGTCAACCCCTTGTTCAAATACTGCCATTGCGGCTCGTGACGTTGCAAGGGAGAAACGTCTAAATGTAGCAGCAATTTGCTCCTATAAAGCAGCCGAAGAATACGGACTTAAAATTCTTGACAATCACTTGCAGGACAGCAAGGAAAATACAACACGCTTTATTGTTATTTCCAAAAAGCTCTTTATTCCTGAAAACGCAGATAAAATCAGCCTTTGCTTTGGTCTTCCCCATGTTACCGGCTCACTTTACAGCGTTTTGTGCAGATTCAATTCTCTGGGATTGAACCTTACAAAAATCGAATCACGTCCTATGCTTTCAGACGGCTTTGAGTATTTGTTTTATCTTGATTTTACAGGAAATGTCAGAAGTGAAAATGTTTTAAACCTTTTATGTGCATTGTCCGAGGAATTACCCGACTTTTCGTTCTTCGGCAACTATACGGAAATATAAATCAAACTATTAAAAAAGTCGAGTGCCTCGACACGCAATTCGTGCAGACAGAACGGATAAAATTTTAAAAACGGTTGCCCGAGTCAAATGTTTTAGCAAACGATTATTTATCAGAAGTAGGGACAACCCTTGCGGTTGTCCGAAAAAGTAAAGTTAGTGCAGTGGGGACAACCCTTACGGCTGTCCGAAATCGAATAAATCTTTTCTCTTAGGGTAGGGCGGCTTGTTTCTGCCCCATCATAGGGGGATAGAGGGGGTATGGGCGGCTGCCGTACCCACAAGCCGCCGAACAAATTTCAAATAACGGCACTCGCCTAACTATAATTTTTCACACAAAAAAATCGAGTGCCTCGACACGCAATTCGTGCAGACAGTTTGTACTGACTGTAACCTTTTATGCCCGAGTGCAACCGAGCAATTTCATATAATGTAAAAATGGCGGTGAGTGCTGTGCTCACCGCCTGCTTTTTATGAAATTTCAAAAAAGGACGGAGAAATCTCCGTCCTTAAAAGCTTTGCTATATTATATCAATTATACAAGCTCGATAACTGCCATTTCAGCAGCATCGCCGCGGCGAGGTCCGATTTTTGTAATACGGGTATAGCCGCCCTTTGTATCCTTGTATTTAGGAGCAATTTCATCAAAAAGCTTGTAAACAACGTCTTCCTTTGTTACAAAAGACATTACCATACGCTTGTTGTGAAGATTGTTTTCCTTAGCGATTGTTATCATTTTCTCTGCCATAGAGGAAACCTCTTTAGCACGAGTAACAGTTGTTTCAATCTTGCCGTTTTCAAAAAGGAAAGTAACCATAGCTCTGAGCATTGCTGTTCTCTGAGCAGTTGTTCTTCCCAATTTTCTTGTTCCTGGCATTGTATTCACTCCTTTACCGCGTTGTTTAGGTTTTATTCGTCTTCCTTCTGAAGACTAAAACCGAGAGAATTAAGCTTATACACAACCTCTTCCAGTGATTTACGTCCGAGGTTACGTACCTTCATCATATCTTCTTCAGTTTTATTAATCAAATCTTCAACTGTGTTGATGCCTGCACGTTTCAGGCAGTTAAATGAACGAACAGAAAGGTCAAGCTCTTCAATAGTCATTTCAAGAACCTTTTCCTTGCCTTTATCGTCCTTCTCAACCATAATCTCTGTGTTGGAGCCTTTATCCGAAAGGCTTACAAAAAGGTTGAGATGTTCTGTAAGAACCTTAGCTGCAAGAGAAACTGCCTCTTGTGCATTGATAACGCCGTTTGTCCAAACGTCAAGGGTAAGCTTGTCAAAGTCAGTAATCTGACCTACACGAGTATTGTCAACTGTGTAATTAACCTTGACTACCGGGGTGTAGATTGAATCAACAGGCAAAACGCCGATTACGTTGTTGCCGTTGATAATCTTGTTACGTTCAGCAGGAATGTATCCTCTGCCCTTGTCAAGTGTAATTTCCATATTAAGCTTAGCGTCATCGCCAAGAGTGGCAATATGAAGATCGGGGGTAAGAATTTCAACTTCGCTGTCGCACTGAATAGCGGATGCTGTAACTTCACAGGGACCTTCAGCAGAGATCTCCACTACCTTAGGGCTTGTGTCATAAAGCTTTGCGACAAGGCTTTTTAAGTTAAGAATAATCTCGGTAACATCCTCTTTTACGCCGGGAATTGTAGAAAACTCATGCAAAACACCGTCGATTTTTACGGAAGTAACCGCAACGCCTTCAAGTGATGAAAGCAGAACTCTTCTTAAGCTGTTGCCCAATGTGTTGCCGAAGCCTCTTTCGAGAGGCTCAACAACAAATCTGCCGTATTTTCCGTCCTCAGATAACTCTTCGGTTTCTATTCTTGGCTTTTCTATCTCTATCATTAGCGAATTCCTCCTTATTAAGCGGCAATCAAGCCGCTGTCAATGTAATCTGTATATTGATTAAGTGGATTACTTGGAGTACAACTCAACAATAAGGTGCTCTTCAACAGGAAAGTCGATGTCCTCTCTCTGTGGAGCAGCAATTACCTTACCGCCTAAAAGA
>CAMFFI010000004.1 GCA_945949625.1 uncultured bacterium
TAAATACTGGGGTTTTCTTACTTGTCGTTCGGTAAGGACTTCATTGTGGGGAACAAGAGAACGTCGCGAATGGCGGCGGAATCTGTCAGTAACATTACCATTCTGTCAATACCAAAGCCGATGCCTCCTGTTGGCGGCATACCGATTTCAAGTGCATTCAGGAAATCTTCGTCGGTGGTGTTTGCCTCTTCATCGCCCTGTGCAAGGAGCTCCTCCTGTGCCTTGAAACGCTCTCTCTGGTCAATCGGGTCGTTAAGCTCCGAATATGCGTTTGCCATTTCCCAACCGTTCATAAAGAACTCAAAACGCTCAACATAGTCGGGATTGTCGGGCTTTTTCTTTGTAAGAGGAGAAATCTCAACAGGGTGATCCATAACAAATGTGGGCTGAATCATATGCTCCTCTGCAAACTCTTCAAAGAACAGGTTAAGGATGTCGCCCTTTTTGTGTCTTTCTTCAAATTCAACACCCTTTTCCTTTGCAAGAGCCTTAGCCTCTTCGTCGGTGTGAATATCGTTAAAGTCAACGCCTGCGTACTTCTTGACTGCGTCAACCATTGTAATTCTTTCAAAAGGCTTGCCTAAGTCCATTTCAATACCGTTGTATGAAATTTTAGTTGTGCCAAGCACCTCCCGGGCAACATAGCGGTAAAGATTTTCCGTAAGATCCATCATTCCGTTGTAATCGGTGTACGCCTGATAAAGCTCCATAAGGGTAAACTCAGGGTTATGTCTTGTATCAAGTCCTTCATTTCTGAAAACTCTGCCGATTTCATAAACCTTTTCCAATCCGCCTACAATAAGCCTTTTAAGGTAAAGCTCAAGAGAAATTCTCAGCTTTAAATCCTCGTTAAGCGCATTGAAATGTGTTTCAAAGGGACGTGCAGAGGCTCCGCCTGCATTTGCAACCAGCATTGGAGTTTCTACCTCCATAAAGCCCTGCTCATCAAGATATTTTCTGATACTGCTGATGATTTTTGAACGCTTGATAAAGGTATCCTTTACCTCGGGATTCATAATAAGGTCAACGTAACGCTGACGGTATCTTAAGTCCGTATCCTTTAAGCCGTGGAATTTTTCCGGCAAAGGACGAAGGGATTTTGAAAGAAGTCTTGCCTCTTTTGCGTGAACGCTGATTTCACCAACCTTTGTTTTGAAAACAAAGCCCTTTACCTCAACAATATCTCCGATATCCCATTTTTTGAGAAGATTGTAGTCCTCTTCTCCCAAATCGTCAAACTTTGCAAAAATCTGCATTTTGCCTGTCTTATCGTGAATATCAAGAAAAGAAACCTTGCCCTTTCCTCTTTTGGACATAACTCTGCCGGCGATGCAAACGTCCTTATTTTCAAGTTCGTCAAATTTCTCTGCTATTTCGGCATTTGTTATATTTCTGTCGCTTGTCGTAATCTCAAAGGGATTTTTTCCCATTTCCTGCAAGGTCTTTAATTTATCACGGCGAATCTGCAAAAGGTCGCCGGTATTCTGCTGTGCGTTTTCACTCATAAAAACAATACTCCTCTTCCCTGAATTTGATAAATCCGTTTATTTTGCCTTTGGTCTTATTTCAAAATTTTAAGGATTTTAACTCCAATTACTCCGGCAGGTGTTTCAACCTCAACCACATCTCCCTCTTTGTGTCCCATAATTGCTTTTCCGACAGGAGATTCATCGGAAATTTTACCGTTTCTCGGGTCTGTATCGTTAGAGCCTACAATTTTATACTCGGCTGTTTTTCCTGTTGCAACCATTTCCACCTGAACTCTTGATGCAAGATGCACAAACTCATTGGAAATCTCGTTTTCGTTAATAATCTGAGCGTTTTTCAAGGTAGCTTCAATGGTAACAATTCTTGCTTCCATAATTGCCTGCTCGTTTTTAGCGTCATCGTATTCACTGTTTTCCGAAAGGTCGCCGTATGAACGCGCTACCTTGATTTTTTCGGCAATTTCAGCTCTTCCTTTTGTTTTTAATTCTTCAAGTTCATCCTGAAGATTTTTATATCCTTCTTCTGTAAGCATTATTGGTTTAGCCATTTTATTTTTACATTCCTTTCAAGTTAAAAGTTAATATTACACATAGTAGTATTATAGGCATTTTCCCTGTTAATGTCAAGCACGGACGCCAAAATATGCACATATGGATTCTATTCTTGCTCTGCCTGAGTAATTACTGCAAAGTATTGGCACAATTGAGCCCAACTGGTGCTGTCTTGCCTTCGTGTAAAGAGCAGAGGCAAAATAGAAATCCGACAATTCCGCAGGCTTTATTGTTTCAAATTTATTCGGCATTTTAAAATGATATCTGAAATAAACAGCTCCGCTTTGCTCTGCCTTAGGACAATGGGAAGTCAGGGTAATTGTCCTGCTGCTAAGAGGCAGTTTTTCTTCAATAATGCAGGGCGCAATAAGAAAATCACAGCTTTCAAGGCTTTCAGCCGTACTGCTTATATAAGGCGAAATTCCTGTTTCGTCCATTATTATTTGCGACTGTGCCGTATAAATATCCCTGTTATCCGTTATAACCTTAGCCTCGGGACAATATTTAAGCAAATGAATTAAAACGTCTGCGCTTTCTCCTTTTTTATCATAAAGACAAACCCTGAGCTTTTCAGGACTTTCAATTTTTTCAAGCACATACAATGCCATATTGGTACAAAGCCGCTGTGCAAATTCCTCTGAATAAAAACGCTTGTAGCCCATATTTTTCGGAAGCTCAATATATTCGGAACAAAGAAGATGATTTCTTTGTATGCCAACATATTTATCTATATCGTACCAGTCAATTTTGCCTGTTCTGTTTATATATTCAATATGCCTTAAGGTTACTCCGCGAACCTGTTTAACGTCCGTTTTTATTTTGTTTCCCTTTATGTAGTTTAATAGCCTTTTTATCCAGAAATCGTCTGTTTTATTTGTTATTGTCAATGCGGTCAACATAAAAATCCTCCTGCACATACTTTTGTAAAAATATATGCAGGAGGTAATGATTTAATTAATATTCGGTATAATTTTAAAATTCAGTCATCGGGTTGTATTTTTCGCCGTAGTATCTGCACTCAAAATGCAGGTGAGGTCCGGTTGATTCACCGGTAGAGCCAACATAGCCCAAAACCTGTCCCTGAGATACATACTGTCCCGTTGATACGCTTACTGAGGACAAATGAGCATATACTGTTGCTTTTCCGTTGCCGTGGTCAATCCATACATAGTTACCGTAACCGCCGCCGCAGCCGCAGCTGCCTGATTTACCCCAGTTATGAACGCAGGAGGAATTTGAAGAAATTACAGTACCGGAATCAGCCGCAACTACTGTTGCTCCCATAATTCCGCCGCCTGCAATATCAATTGCGCCGTGGTTGTATGTATATCTGTCTTCGTTCCATTCAGATGACAAGTAATAGAATCCCGGACAAGGCCATACATAGCCTCCCGAAGATGAGGGAGGAGTATATCCTGAATCACCTGAAGAACTGCCTGAAGAACCGCCGGAGGAGCCGTTTGAAGGCTCATCATCGTCATAATTATCATCAGAACTGCTCTGACTTGAATTTTCGGAAGATGACTGGCTCTGCTGTGCAGCCTCCTGTTCAGCCTTTTGCTTAGCGTAGTATTCCTGAATTTGTCTTTCAACATCGGAAAGCTCTGAAGATGATGTTTCTATATTTGCAATCAACAAGTCGCTTTCACTGTAAAGGTTGTTAAGCAAATCCTGATTTTCGTCAAGAAGCTTCTGAAGCTCTGCCTGGTCGCTTTCAAGGTCTTGTTCAACCTGTTTAAGCTCTTGCTTATTAGCTTCAAGCTCCTGCTTATTTTCCGTAATTCCTTTAAGCTTTTCTTTTATTTCATTAATAAGATTTGAATCATAGGCAGACAGGGTTTTTACAAGCTCAAGCTTATCGAGAAAATCGGAAAAGTCCTTTGCTCCCAGAATTATTTCCAAATCGGAAGCTCCACCGGCCATATAAATAGTTTTGAGTCTGCTTTTAAGTGTTTCCATTTGAGTGGTTATTCCTTCGTTTGCAGAATCAATATCTTTTTGAAGCTGAGAAATTTTTGTGTCCAGTTCCTCGCTTTTATTATGATTTAATGAAAGCTGTTCACCTAAAACATTGATTTTCTTTACAAGTGCGTCACTGTACGCCTCTTTTTCAGAAATATCGTCCTTTGTTTTATTAAGGATTTCCTGATATTTAGCGTCTTCCTCTTTTAAAGAGGCAAGCTGTGACTCAAGAGAATCTATATCCTCCGCCGCACCAACGCTGAAAATTGTGCCAAAACTTATAATAGACAGCATCAAAATTGCCGCAATTATTTTTTTAGTCATAAATTTTACTTCCTTTCTGTAAAAACAGTGGGAGTTACCAACCCAAGATTTCATTTCCTTCTTTTTTCAGATACTTACGAATTGAAATAAATCCGCCGACTGCACCAATAAACATTCCGCATACAAGAAAAGCAACAGCGGCATACACGATAACGCTTTCAATGGGTATTGAGGTAAACGGAATTATGTTTGTAATTACACCCATTATACCGTTGTAGAGAAAATACAGCGCAACTGTTGAAATGACCGCTGAAATCAAGCCCATAAGCATACCCTCAATTATAAACGGTATTCTTACAAAGGCGTTTGTTGCACCTACGGATTTCATAATGCTTATTTCAAATCGTCTTGAATACATTGTCATTCTGATTGTATTTGAAATAATGAACAAAGAAATAATTGTTAAAGCAAGAACAACCCAAAGGCTTACTGTGGCTACAAGATTGTTTATACTTGTCAGCCGTTTTGCTATTTCACTTCTGTTGCTGACCGAATCAACGCCGTCAATGGCTGTAATCTGTGCAACAGTTTGTTCATATTCTGATAAATCTACCATAGAAATGTGATAGGCATCTGGCAGAGGATTGTCGTCTCCCTGAAGATTTGCAAATATTTCGTCGCCTAACACGCTTTCATATTCCTTAAATGCCTCTTCCTTTGAATAAAACTCCACTGTGGCAATATTGCTTAGCTTTTGCAAATCCTTGCCTATGTAAGCCGCCTCAACATCGGAGACGTTATCCTTCAAATAAATTGTTGTTTCGTTGGAATCTCCTACGGACTCTACGACCTTTGCCACATTCATTGATAACAGCACCGCAGAACCGGTAAGCACCAAACAGGAAATCAACACGCAAATCGAGGCGATACTCATAATGCGGTTATTCCACACATTTTTTACGCCTTCTTTTATTAAATAGCCGAAACTGCTTATACCCATACGAATTATCCTTTCATAAATACTAAATCCTTATTTCAATGTTTCTTCAAGCAATAAATCTTCATGTTTGATAAGAAGCTCGGTTTCATCAAAATCATCATTTGACGCCGAATCCCCCACTACACGTCCGTGGTCAAGCTCAATTACCCTTTGATGAAAATGACGCACCAGATCGTGCTCATGGGTAACAACAAGGATTGTAGTACCCTGACGGTTTATTTCATTTAAAAGCTCTATAATTTCATAAGACATTTCCGGGTCAATATTACCGGTAGGCTCGTCTGCAATTATAATCTCCGGATTGTTTACAAGCGCGCGGGCAAGGCTGACTCTTTGCTGTTCACCGCCTGAAAGCTCCGCTGGTCTGCTTTTTGCCTTACCTTCAAGACCAACAAGCTTTAAAATATACGGTACGCGTTTTTTGATTGTTGACTGATTCACTCCTATTGCACGCATTGCAAACGCAACATTATCAAAAACATTCATTTTATCAATAAGGCGGAAATCCTGGAAAACAATTCCCATATGACGTCTTAAATAAGGTATTTGGCGTCTTTTCATTCGGGAAAGCTTTTTGCCGTTGACAATTATTTCTCCGCTGGTTGCCTCTTCTTCATGCATAATTAATTTTAAAAATGTACTTTTTCCTGCACCCGAAGCACCAACAATAAATACAAACTCACCCTTATCAACCGTTAAGCTTACATTATTTAAAGCATGAGTTCCGGAAGGATAGTTTTTGCATACATTTATAAATTCTATCATTATTTCACCTTCAATTTCTCATTTCTGACGCTAACCTCTGACAAAAAAGTAAATCCAAAACAATTCTATACAATACAAAACAAATAATTCTATTCAATCGGAGATTAGCAAATCCCATATGTAAAAATTGTAAATAAACTCTTAAAACCATAAATCGCCCTGCACACACACAAGGTTGTGGTATGTATGTATGCAAAGGCGAGTTTTGTGCTTGAATGCGCGTTATTATGGCATTCAACCTTAATACTTGGTGGGGTTGGAGGTTAAGTATTTTTTAACCATAAGGGCAACCTTAAATACAATAGCGTCCTCAAATTCTCTCAAATCAAGACCTGTTAATTTTTTGATTTTTTCAAGTCTGTAAACAAGAGTGTTTCTGTGAACAAACAGTTTTCTTGAGGTTTCGGATACATTCAGATTATTTTCAAAGAACTTTTGAATGGTAAACAGGGTTTCCTGGTCAAGACTTTCAATTGAGCCTTTTTTAAAAACTTCCTTTAAGAACATTTCGCACAATGTGGTAGGAAGCTGATAAACAAGACGGGCAATACCTAAATTGTCATAGCTTACAATTGTACGCTCGGTGTCGAATACCTTGCCGACCTCAAGAGCTACCTGTGCCTCTTTAAAGGATTTTGCCAAATCCTTAATTCCTGTAACGGTAGTACCGATACCTACAACACAGTGGGTGTAAAATTCGCTTGATAAAGTATCCACAATGGATGACGCCAGCTTTTCAAGGTCTTTACTGTCAATATTGGCTTTAATTTCTTTAACAAGGGCAATTTCCATTTCGTTTATGTTAATAACAAAATCCTTTGTCTTGTCGGGGAAAAGATTCTGAATAATATCATATGCTGAAATGTCTGTCTTTGAAGTAATCTTAATTAAAAGACAAACACGGGTTACCTCACTGTTAAAGTGAAGCTCTCTTGCCTTAAGATAAATATCACCGGGAAGGATATTATCAAGAATTACATTTTTAATAAAATTGCTTCTGTCGTACTTTTCGTCATAATACTGCTTTATACTGCTTAAGGAAATTGAAAGTAGCTGAACGTAACGCTGTGCATAATCATCATTTCCAGATACAAAAACCGCATATTCTGCCTTTGCAGTATTGCCGAATGATTTGTAAGTATAGCCATTGATTACAAAAGGAACTGTGGAGCTGAGAGTTTCAGAATTTACACTTTCATTCACTTCACCTATTTTTCCAAGTTCTGAACAAGCTATAACAACAGATGTTTCATCTATTACGCCAATAGTACGGTCAATAGCGTCCTTCATTTGATGAATGATACCTTGAAATAATCTGTTTGACATATAATTTACCTCGTTCCTCATAAACTGAAAATTGTATTTTTATTTAGTTTTAAATTTTTACTCGCCAAAATATATATCTTACTTGATACATATTCATTTTACACAAAAACGAATAAAAAATCAACCTCTATTTACAAATATCATTGACTTTTTTTATAGAATTTGCCGAAAAGCTTGTAAAATTGCTTAAATTCACAAATAAATGCAAGAAAACCCCTGTAATTTTCCAATTACAGGGGTTGATTTTTTTGAAAATTTTATCAGTTTGTGATTGTCTGCTCTGTTTCTTTATCAAAAATATGAATTTTGTTAAGGTCAAGAGCAACCTTGATGTTGTCGCCGGGCTTTGCAGTTGAAGCAGGGTCAACACGAGCTGTAAGAGGCACGCCGGAAATGTTGAGATAAAGATAAATTTCAGCACCCATAAGCTCTGTTACGTCAACATTAGTAGTTACAATACCGTTGCCGTCTTTGATTTTTTCAATGAAATCAGGCTCATCGTGAACATGCTCGGGACGAATACCGAATACAACCTCTTTGCCTTCATAAGGAGCAAGAACATTGTCCTTATTCTTTGACTCTGGCAATTTGATTTCATACTGGTCAAATTTAAGATAAAAATCGCTGCCTTTTTTAACAAGAGTAGCGTCGATAAAGTTCATCTGAGGTGAACCGATAAATCCGGCAACAAATTCATTGCAAGGCTTATCGTAAAGGTTCTGAGGAGTATCAACCTGCTGAATAAATCCGTCCTTCATAACAACAATTCTTGTACCCATTGTCATAGCCTCTGTCTGGTCATGGGTTACATAGATAAATGTTGTGCCGAGACGCTGATAAATTCTTGAAATCTCGGTTCTCATCTGAGCACGGAGCTTAGCGTCAAGGTTTGAAAGAGGTTCGTCAAGAAGGAATACCTTAGGATCACGAACAATAGCACGTCCCAAAGCAACACGCTGTCTCTGACCACCCGAAAGAGCCTTTGGTTTTCTGTCAAGATACTGTTCGATACCGAGGATTCTTGCAGCCTCTTCAACTCTTCTCTTGATTTCTTCCTTTGGAGTTTTTCTAAGTTTAAGGCCAAATGCCATATTGTCATAAACAGTCATATGAGGATAAAGAGCATAGTTCTGGAAAACCATTGCAATATCTCTGTCCTTAGGTGCAACATCGTTTGCAAGCTTATCGCCGATGTAGAGCTCGCCCTTTGAAATATCTTCCAAGCCGGCAATCATTCTGAGTGTTGTTGATTTACCGCAGCCGGACGGACCAACAAGGATAATAAATTCTTTATCTTCAATTTCCAAGTTGAAGTCTGTAACAGCTGTAACTCCTCCGTCATATATTTTATAAATATGTCTCAATGATACATTTGCCATTAAAAAAACCTCCTGTAATTTTGCAAATATAAAATACAAATTTAATATGCTTATAGTTTATCATACTTTAGAGTGTTTTACCACTCGAAAATTAACTAAAGTTTTAATTAAGATTTTATGTATTATTTCTAACAACATAAAAACAAAGTACAAATTTAATGCAAATTACACAAAAAATATTAGTTGTTTTTCGCAGTCTGAAAGTTCTTTCGATTCACCCAAAGCCAAATTTTCGTCTAAAGCAAGCCGGCCGATTGACAGTCTTTTCAAATATTCAACCTGCAAATTACAGCAGGCAAACATTTTCTTAACCTGATGGAATTTACCCTCGCAGATACTTACGACGGCGCATCTTTTGTCGTCGCATATTTCCAGCTTTGCAGGCATACACTGTGTTCCGTCTGAAAAAACTATACCCTGCCTGAATTTTTCTTTTACGTCTTCATTTACAGGGTTGTCCAAACGTGCAAAATACCTTTTGTAAACCTTTTTACCCGGAGAGAGCATCCTGTGCGCAAAATCGCCGTCATCGGTTATTATCAGCAAGCCTTCTGTATCTTTATCAAGTCTGCCCGCCGGAAAAAGTCCTTTTCTCTTTAAATTATCGGGCAATAAATCAATGACTGTTTTTGCGTTTTTATCACGGCTTGCGCTGAGCACTCCTGCCGGCTTGTTCATCATTATATACAAATGCTTTTTAAAAACCAGCTCTTCTCCGTTTACCCTGATTGAGTCAGTCTGCGGATTGACCTTTTGCGAAACATCTCTGCACAAATCCCCGTTTATTGTAACGGCTTTGCTTTTGATAAGTTTATGTACTTGTTTTCGGCTTCCGAAATTCTGAGAAGCCAGAATTTTATCTATTCTTTCCATAATCTAATTGGCAAGACTCCGGTATTCATCGGAATAAATTTTTGTTCCGATATGACCGCCTATCACTTTATCCTTGTAAATCAATAAAGTAGCATAATATTCCTTGCCGTCACTTTCATAATTTTCCAACTTAAAAATATCTCTTTTTGCCGAAACTCCTTTGTAATTTCTCAAATCAAGTCCTATTTCCTGCTGAAGTCTGTTATATTCAGCGTAGGTTTGATTAAAATCAGAGGGGATAACCACCTCATCACTTACAAGAGACTCTGCATCGGGAGTAAGACCGAACTGCTCAAGAAACTCCGTTTCGCTTTTTACGCTGTCAGCAGAAAGTGAGTATTCTCCTATTTCATCACAGGTGGCGATTTCAGGCATTTTATTTCCGTTTATACACAAAACTGCAAGCAAAACTCCTAAAGCACAAAGTGCCAGCATACATATAATAAGATATTTTTTCCATTTTTCTTTGATTTTTTCTACTGCAAAAATAAACATTCCGTCACCCTTTCACATTTATAACTATGCAAAAGGACAAGATAAAATGTTATATTTATAAAATAAAATTGAGTATTTCCGCCGGACTTGACGCAAAAAGCTTTGCGCCCTGATTAAGCATAAGCTCTTTTTCACCGTAGCCGTAGGACGCTCCGATAAAATCAACACCCGTAAGTCTTGCGCCCTGTGCGTCAAAATAAGTATCGCCTACAAGTACAATTCTGTCCGACATTTTGCCTCCCAGGCAATTTATGGCGTAAGGAATCAAATCCTCTTTCTCTTTTCTGCTTCCGTTCTGTGAAGAACCGCATATTGCGTCAAAATACTCTGCAACGCCTATAATATTACACGCTTGTTTTACAAATGGCTCTAATTTTGATGAGCAGACGCCTAAGAGAATATTGTTTTTCTTCAATTCCTTCAACACCTGTTCCATACCCTCATAAATATAATTCTTTTTTATTCCTTCGGTTTCATAAAAATGCTTATACAGCTCTATGCCTTTTTCACATTCCTCGCCATTAAAGCCGCATATGTTTTTTAATGTATTAACCAGCGGAGGTCCCAGATATTTTGAATAATCGGATAAATCAGGCACAGTCCTGCCCATTTTTTCAACGGTTTTTTCAAGGCTGAATCTTACTCCCTCTGCGCTTTGACTGAGAGTACCGTCAAAGTCAAACAGAACATAATCATATTTAGCCATTAAACTTTTCATCTGCCTTTCTTTGAAAGCTTTCGCTTTTTACGCTTACTCTTGTGTGAGTTCCCTTAGAAATAACGCCCTTTTTATCATTTGCAGCTACGTCAAAATAAAACATTCTTCCGTCAATCTTCGTAAGAGTGGCAGTAGCGGAAACTTCTGCATTTAAAGGAGTAGGGCTTGTGTGGTCAATGGAAATCTGCGTACCCACAGTGGTATAAATATCCTCCAGGCCCTGCTGTGCAAGCTGACAGGCGGCATTTTCCATTAATGCAACAACCATAGGCGTTGCCAGGACCTCAAGACTTCCGCTGCCTGCTTTACAGGCAAGCATATCCTCGGTAACTGTTTTTCTGACCGTTAAGCTATCGCCGATTTTTAATGACATTTTAAACAACCTTCCTTTTTTTATCTTCAATATTGTTAAATTTTCTTTTATATGCTATACTTATTTATAACTCATTTGTTCTGTGCAGTATTTTTATAATACATCATAAAACAAATTAAGGCAATAAAATTTTATCTGCAAGGAGTCTTATAAAGTGAAATTAGGTATAGTAGGATTGCCAAACGTAGGCAAAAGTACGCTTTTCAACGCAATTACAAACGCAGGCGCACAATCTGCAAACTATCCTTTCTGCACAATTGAGCCAAATATCGGCGTTGTGGCAGTTCCGGATAAAAGGCTGGACAAGCTGGCTGAAATGTATCAGCCTGAAAAATTCACACCTGCAACCATTGAGTTTGTGGATATTGCAGGACTTGTCAAGGGTGCATCAAAGGGTGAAGGTCTGGGCAACAAGTTTTTATCAAACATTCGTGAATGTGACGCTATTGTCCACGTTGTCAGATGCTTTGAAAACGACGACATTATCCACGTTGAGGGAAGCGTTGACCCTGCAAGAGATATTGAAACAATTAATCTTGAGCTTATTCTTTCCGACGTTGAAATGATGGAAAGAAAAATTGAAAAAACCAAAAAAATGCTTAAGGGCGATAAAAAATATCAGGTTGACCTTGATTTTTACAACCGTGTGTTAGACGCATTAAATCAAGGCAAATCAGCAAGAAGCGTTGAATGTAACGAAGAAGAGGCAAAGCTTCTTTCGGAGGTTGCTCTGCTTTCAAGCAAGCCTGTAATTTATGCGGCAAATATGAGCGACGAGGACTTTTCAAAGGGTATTGAGGGAAACGAATATCTTAAAAAGGTTGAAGAAATTGCAAAGGAAGAAAACGCCGCTGTTCTTCCCATATGCGCTCAGATAGAGGCTGAAATTGTTGAAATGGATAAAGAGGAAAAGGAGCTTTTCCTTGCAGATATGGGACTTGACCAATCGGGACTTGACAGACTTATAAAAGAATGTTATTCCTTGCTGGGACTTATTTCTTATCTTACGGCAGGAAAACCTGAGGTAAGAGCCTGGACAATTAAAAAAGGAACAAAAGCTCCTCAGGCTGCCGGAAAAATCCACACAGACTTTGAAAGAGGCTTTATCAGAGCAGAGGTTATTTCCTTTGAGGATTTGATTGCCTGCGGAAGTATGTCTGCCGCAAAAGAAAAAGGTCTTGTCCGTTCAGAGGGCAAGGAGTACGTTATGAAAGACGGCGACATTGTTCTTTTCAGGTTTAACGTGTAATTTTTGCTTATAGCAAAAGGCTGTATCAAGCATTGTGTCGATACAGCCTTAATTTTTTATTATATTACGTTATTACATTGTAAATATTCCAAAGGGAGCAAGCACTCCTGTAATAAGAATTACAAGCAGAAGAACAGGAGCAATATATTTCACCATAACCTCGTAAATTCCCTTTCTTCTGAATTTCTCTCCGTTTAAGGTTACCTCATCGGTAATAACCTTTGTTTTAATAAACCAGCCAACCATAATGCAGGTGAACAAAGCCACAACAGGCATAAGCACGTTGTTACTCAAGAAATCAAAGAACGTCAGGAAGTCCATACCGAGAATCTGAATATTTGACCATACTCCATTACCCAATGACGACGGAACACCAAGCAAAATGCATATTCCTATAACAATGAAGCCGGCTTTCAATCTGCTTATGCGGAATTTATCCATCATTGAAGATACTATTGCCTCCATTACGGAAATGGAGCTTGTAATTGCCGCAAAGAAAACAAGTACAAAGAACAAAAATGCAATTATTCTGCCGGCAGGCATTGCGTCAAATACCTTCGGCAAGGTCTGGAACATAAGTCCCGGTCCGCTTGAGGCAAGTCCTGATTCTCCGCTGAAAACATAAACAGCAGGAACTACCATTAAGCCTGCAAGCAGTGCAATAGCCGTGTCAAAAATTTCAATTCTGTTTACTGATTTTGAAATTCCCACTTCTTTTTTTGTATAAGAGCCGTAGGTTACCATTATACCCATTGCAAGACTCATTGAGTAAAAAAGCTGTCCCAGCGCCGCTGTAACGGTTTTTAAGGAAAACTTGCTGAAATCGGGAATAAGATAATATCCGACACCCTCCATGGCATTTGGCAGAGTAATAACATAAATTGAAATGATTATTGTAAGCACAACCAATACCGGCATCAGAAATTTGCTGAGCTTTTCTATTCCCTTTTCTACGCCAAGCATTACTACCAAAACAGTAATGGCAAGGAATACAAAGAAGAAAAGCATAGGTGACCATGGATTGCTGATAAAATCACCGAAGTAATTGTCCTGTGCGGCAGCTGATACAAGGCCCTGAGCATAAACAGTAACATATTTAGTTACCCAGCCGCCTATTACGCAATAATAGGGCAAAATAATTACGGGAACAAGCACCGCAATGTAGCCTAAAAAGGAAAACCTTTTATCTAATTTTTTGTAAGCCAGAATGGGACTCAAGCCGGTTTTTCTTCCTATTGCAATTTCTGTTGTAAGCAAAGCAAAGCCGAATGTAAGCGCAAGAATAATATAAACAAGAATAAATATTCCGCCGCCGTACTGAGCCGCTAAATAAGGAAATCTCCATAAATTTCCCAAGCCTACGGCGCTGCCCGCCGCTGCAAGTACAAAACCGATACCACCGGTAAAGTTACCTCTTTTTTTCTCCATAAAAACACTCCATTAAGTTTTTTAAAGGCAAAGATTTTCTCGAGAAACTTTGCCTTAATTTATTTAACTATGATTTTTTAAATATTCTTCAAATTCCGGAGTTTTCGACCAATATTTTTTACCCCAATTTTCAAAATTCCATTCATCAGAATATTCATTACATTCATAATCGATATAGTACAGCAGCTCATTTTGAACTATGAAATTTGTAGGAAAATAATCAATGTTAAGATTTCTTCTTTTCAGCTTTTCGCCCATTTCCGTAAGCTGATGAATATACAAATCTACATTTTTATTATTTTTTACTAATTCAAAAATTGTACTGCCTTCTATATACTCTTTAATAATTCTTTCCCTTTGCACATCAACGTCATACATTAAGGGTATTTTTATCCCTGCGTCGGTTAAACGCTTATAATCGTTAATTTCAGCCTGAATTTTATTACCGAAGCTGTAATATGAGCATGGTTCGTGATGAATTTGCTTAAGAACAAAGAACTCACCGTTCCTTTTTGCAAGGTACGAGTAACCTCCCTTTCCCTTACCAAGTAAGGATATTATTTCATACTCTTTTCCATTAACCGATAATTTCTTATTTTCGCTCATTTTTCCGTCTGAATTATTCTACCGTTACGGATTTTGCAAGGTTTTTCGGCTTATCGGGATCAACGCCTCTGTTGATAGAGGTATAATAAGCCAATATCTGCAATGGTACAACGGCTGTTATTGGCATCAAAAGCTCGTCGCTGTGGGGAACTTCAATTACATAATCCGCAACACCGTCCTTAAGCTCTCTTGCACAGGAATCGGTGCAAACAAGAATAATCTTTGCTCCTCTTGACTTTACCTCAACAATATTGCTTATTGTCTTTGGAATAACATCGGTCTGTGTTGCAACGGCAATAACCGGCATTCCGTCATCAATAAGAGATATTGTTCCGTGCTTAAGCTCACCTGCCGCGTAGCTTTCGGAGTGAATGTAGGATACCTCCTTAAGCTTTAATGAGCCTTCCATTGAAAGCGCATAGTCAAGACCTCTGCCTATATACAGCAGGCTGTCTGCCATAACAAGCTTTGTTGCAATGAATTTACACTCTTCCTCGCAGTTATCAATAACATACTGAACAGCGTCGGGAGTTTTTATAAGCGCCGCTATAAGACGTTTACATTCTGCCGTACTGATTGTTTCCTTAGCCAGTGCAAGCTCAAAGGCGAACAAATATACAACAGCAAGCTGAGTAATATACGCTTTAGTGGACGCAACGGCAATCTCCGGACCTGCAAGGGTATAAATAAGCATATCTGCCTCACGGGCAATTGAGCTTCCCTTGGCATTTACAATTGCAAGAGTTTTTGCCCCCTTGCTTTTTGCAAGGCGCAAGGCTGCAAGGCTGTCTGCTGTTTCACCCGACTGTGAAATTACTATAACCAAATCGCCCTTGTTGATAATTGGGTTTCTGTAACGGAATTCCGACGCAATGTCAACATTTACGGGTACACGGGCTAAATCCTCAATTACATATTTTCCAACCATACCTGCGTGCATTGCAGTACCGCAGGCAACAATTGTTATATTTTTAAAATCCTTGATTGTATCGGTTGTTATTCCGCATTCCTCAAGACAAGGCAAGCCGTCCTTGATTCTCGGCATAATAGTTGTTCTTATTGCCGTTGGCTGTTCGTGTATTTCTTTTATCATAAAGTGAGGATAACCGCCTTTTTCGGCAGCCTCCATATCCCAATCGGCAGTTTTCAGCTCCTTTTCAACAGGGTCAAGATGCTCGTCAACAAATGTTACACCGTCTTTTGTAAGGGTAGCAATTTCGTCATGGTCAAGCAAATAATAATCCCTTGTATATTTTAAAATTGCAGGCACGTCGGACGCAATAAAGCATTCATTCTCGGCAACGCCAACAATAAGAGGACTTTCTCTGCGTACTGCATAAATTCTGTCCGGAAAGTCCTTAAACATAATGCCAAGAGCAAAGGAACCCTTAAGCTCAGCCATTACATCGTCAATTGTTTCAAGGGGATTTCCGTTATACTTGTAATCAAGGAGCTGTGCCACAACCTCTGTATCTGTTTCGCTTATAAAGGTTCTTCCCTTTGAAATCAGAAATTCCTTTAATTCTATGTAATTTTCAATAATACCGTTGTGCACAATTGTAACTCTTGCGCCGCTGTGGGGATGTGAGTTAACATCGGAAGGTTCTCCGTGAGTAGCCCAGCGTGTATGGCCGATTCCCACGTGACCTTGGGGCTTGCCTACCTCTTGCAGTTTATTCTCTAAATCCTTAAGCTTGCCCTGGGTTTTAACGGTTCTTATTTCATTGTTTTCAAACACTGCAATACCTGCGGAATCATATCCTCTGTATTCAAGCTTAGTCAGCGCGCTTACAAGCACCTCACTGCAGTCCTTAGGACCTACATATCCAACTATACCACACATATAATTTTCTCCTTTACAAAATCTACCTACCCTTTAAATTATGATTATTCTCTCTGTAATTTTTATAAATATAATAAAAAATCAGAACTATTAGGGAATAAATCCGATTATGCGTTTGTCTTATGCTTAAAAGTAGGCACTATTTTAGCCAAAAATTCCACTGTACCTTCGCTGTCGTTTGCCTCTGCATATTCCTGAAGTCTTTCAAGATTGCTTAAAAGCTCAGCGGGGTTAATTTCAATTTGCTTTCCGATAAATATCTTTTTATTTGCCGTTGATTTAAGACCTTCTTCATCCATAAGCAGCTCTTCATAAAGCTTTTCGCCGGGTCTTAATCCCGTAAACTTGATTTCCACATCTTTATAAGGAACTTTACCGTACATACGAATAAGGTTTTCCGCCAATGTAAGTATTTTAACAGGCTCGCCCATATCCAGTACAAATATTTCTCCGCCCTTTGCCATTGCTCCTGCTTCAAGCACAAGAGAAACAGCCTCGGGAATTGTCATAAAATATCTTATAATATCAGGATGTGTTACCGTTACCGGCTTGTTGTTTTCAATTTGTCTTTTGAATAAAGGAATAACGCTTCCGTTTGAACCGAGAACATTTCCGAAACGTGTTGCAACAAATTCAGTTGTCGTACTGTACTGTGCCTTATATTGAACTATCATCTCACAGCAGCGTTTTGTAGCTCCCATAACATTTGTCGGGTTTACCGCCTTATCGGTGGAAATAAGAACAAATTTATCCGCGCCGTAGAATTCAGCAAGAGTAGCTACGTTAAAAGTACCGAAGATATTGTTTTTCACCGCCTCTTCCGGTACGGTTTCCATTAAAGGAACGTGCTTGTGAGCCGCTGCGTGAAATACAAGGTTCGGTTTGTATTCACTGAATATCTTATCCATTTTATCATAATCTCGGACAGAGGAAATCAATGTTACCAAATTAAGCGAATCGCCGTATTCCAAAATCAGCTCCTGCTGAATATCATAAGCATTGTTTTCATAAATATCTACGATTATAACCTGCTTAGGGTCATATTTTGCAATTTGCCTTACAAGCTCGCTACCTATTGAACCGCCTCCGCCTGTAACAAGACAAACCTTGCCCTTGATTAAATTCTTGATTTCGTTTTTATCAAAGGTGATAGGCTCTCTGCCCAGAAGGTCGTTAATATTAATATCCTTAACGTCCTTCATAATGCTGGTTTCTTTGCCCTCAATAAAGGTTTCAGACAAATAAGGAATTATCTTTATTTTACAAGGCGTTTTAGAGCAAATTTCAAGAATTCTCTTTTTATCCTCTGAACTGCAGGAAGGAATTGCCACAAGAATCTGACTGACCTTTTCTTCTTTGCAAATATCGGGAATATCCTTTATCTTTCCCTTTACACGCAAGCCGTTGATATTTCTGTTTATAATACTGGGGTCATCATCTACAAAGCCCACAGGCATATAGTCGTTGGCAGGATTGCTTAAATCATACTTTGCTTTTTTTATTTCTCCAAGCACAAGCTGTCCTGCATTACCTGCACCGACTATTAATGTTCGCTCGCTGTTTTCCGTTCTTCCGGCATATCTCGAAGTAAGAAAAGCTTCTCTGAAAACAGCCCTGAAAGCCAATATTCCAACAGCATTAATTACATAATTCAAAGGATACAATACCCAATTAAACGTTCCTTCAAAAACAAAAAAGGTTAAATAGGCACAGGTCATTCCGATAAACAAGGCGACAGCACAGACAATGTAGTCTTTTAAATAAAAATATCTCCATTGTTTTGAATATGAACCAAAATTAAAAAGAAATAAACAAGAAAATACAATATTAAATAAAATGATATATATTAAACTGAACGGATTCTCAATACTTTGCGGCTTTGCATTAGTTGCAAAGAGAGAAAGCAAAAAATTTGCAATTAATGTACCCATTGCAATTATAAAAACATCGGCGATAATAAGCACGGCTTTCCGCACATTAAAACTTTTCATTTTCCACATTAACCCCTTCTGAAAAACTACTAAATTCCTTCTAATAATATTATCTAAGATATTATACTATAATTCTATTTTAATGTCAATGTCAACAAATAATTTACAGTAGTTCCCAAAAAAATATATTACTAATATAAAATAATTTGTCCATATTTTACTTGAAAAATAATTAATCCGGGTTTATGATATTGCTATGAATTTACGGAGAAGAAAAAATGAAACTAATTATAAAAAAGCCAAAGCACAAAATTCTTTTTTCATTATTAATACTTCTTGCAATTGCCTTTGTTTCACTGATTGCAAACATCATTTATTGTTACAATACAATTGTCATAAATAGCTATGAGATTTCCGACAATAAGCTGAACACAAGCTTGCGAATTGCGCTTATTTCAGATTTGCATTTAAGGGAATACGGCATGGATAATATTGATTTGGTCAATAAAATCAAGGAGCAGTCACCTGATATTATTATACTGGCAGGCGATTTTACTCTTAGGTATTCAACAGATTACAGTTCACTGCTAAAGCTTTTGCCTCAGCTTAATGAAATTGCACCCACCTATTATTCTTTGGGAAATCACGAAATTTCTTTGCTTGAAGACACAGACTTTGAAAAAGATGTGAGAAAAACCGGTGTACATCTGTTAATAAACCAAAGTGAATATTTTGAAAAGGACGGAGAAAGAATACTCATCGGCGGTTTGAAAACGTATCCATTTTTCGGAGGTTATACCGAAAAAAATACCAGTGAAGAAAAAGTCTATTTTAAAGAATTTTTAGAACAGGAAAAAGACTGCTACGGAATTTTAATCTACCATTATCCTGAATACTATATGTGGAAGCTAAACGAATATGATATTGACCTTATGCTAAGCGGCCATACTCACGGCGGACTTATCAGAATACCAGGAATCGGCGGTCTGGTTGCACCCGAACAGGGCTTTTTCCCAAAATATGATAAAGGACTTTATAAATCCGACACGGCAACAATGATTATCACCTCGGGACTTGCAAATTCAAACTTTGTTCCCAGAATAAATAATCCCGGAGAAATTTGCATTATAAGCATAAACAGCAACACCGCACAATAATGTGCGGTGCTTTTTTCAATACAGCAATATTATTTATCCTAAAACTTTTTTGGCAGTATCTACGCTTTCCTTTGCGTCACGGCAATAGTAATCAGCGCCGATTTTCACAGCATATTCCTCGGTCAGAACTGCGCCTCCCACAAAAACAACGCATTTGCTTGAGCCGTCGGGATTTTGAAGCTCTTTTGTGTTTCTTATAAGCGCAATAGTATCCTCCATACTTTTAAGGGTAGTTGTCATCAAAGCTGAAAGACCAATCATTTTTATATTCTGCTCAATTGCCGTATCCACCACAAGCTGCGGGTCAACGTCCTTGCCTAAATCAACAACAGTATAGCCGTAATTGTCAAGCAAAACCTTTACAATGTTTTTTCCTATATCGTGAATATCTCCCTTGACTGTTGCAAGAATAATTTTACCCTTGCTTACGGGAGTGTTGTTTTCTGCCGTAAGCTTTTTCTTTATAACATCAAAGCAAGCCTGTGCGGTATTTGCGCTTTGGATAAGCTGAGGCAAAAATATTTTGCCCTTTTCAAAGTCATCTCCCACCTTATCAAGTGCAGGAATAAGCCTATTATTTATTATTTCCATAGGGTCGGTTTTTTCCAGAAGGCTCTCACAAGCTCTTGCACCGTCCTCTTTTAGTCCGTTTATAATTGCATAGTCAAGGTCGGTTTTTTCTGCCGGACTGACTGCTTTGGCAGGTGTATATTCATTATACGCTTCAATAAAGCTTCGTGAATTTTCATCAATATTTGCAAGCACCTTATACGCCCTTACCGCACCGGTCATTGACTCAACATTAGGATTGATTATCGGCAGGTCAAGTCCTTCCTGCAAAGCCATTGTAAGGAATGTTCTGTTTACAAGCTCACGGTTAGGAAGACCGAAAGAAATATTTGAAACGCCTAAAACAGTTTTACAGCCAAGCTCGGTTTTTACTCGGTGAAGTGCAGTAAGGGTTTCTGAAACTCCCTGCTGTT
>CAMFFI010000005.1 GCA_945949625.1 uncultured bacterium
TACCCTTTGAACAGCTTCCGGCAGATTGGAAATGTCCGCTATGCGGTGCGGCAAAGACAGATTTTAAGCCGGAAACTGCTGATGGGGAAAAAGAAAAGCCGGTTACAGTACCCATAGAAGCAGAGCTTGTAAATCTCTCTGTCGGTCAACTAGCGGCTCTCTGCTCCAATCTCGCAAGAGGCTGTGAGAAACAGTACAAGACGGAAGAATCAAAACTATTTAGCGAACTTGCTGACTATTTTACTGCGGCTGTTCCTGCTGTCAGCGACGCTACTGTTGAAAAATTGGCGAAAAATTTAATAGAGGATGCTGAAAACTATGTCGGTGTCCGTGCCACAGCCGATGCAAACGGGGATCGGGGTGCGGCGAGAATTTGCGTTTGGGGCGAAAAGGTTACCCGTATGCTTTCTTCTCTTGTAAGCCGTTATCTGAACGAGGGAGAAAAAATGCTTGAGGGTACAAACATCTGGGTTTGCACTACCTGCGGTTTCGTCTACATCGGCGAACAGGCACCGGAACTTTGTCCTGTATGTAAAGTTCCTGCGTGGAAATTTGAAAAAATAGAAGGGAGAGTGTAATCATGGATAAAGTTGCTGTTCGTAATTTGAGACTTTGTACAAAGGATTGTCTCTGCCTGTATGTTTGCCCTGTCGGAGCAACGGACACGGAAAACAGTATTATTGATGTAAACAAATGTATCGGTTGCGGTGCTTGTGCCGATGCTTGTCCAAGTGGAGCTATCAGTATGGTGCCAAAGATTTATCCTGTTCAACAGGCAAAGACAGATTCTGTTAAAGCGGTATTGAATAGCGTTGCTCAGCGCAAAGCAGATGAAGAAAAAGCTGCTTTGCAAATTGCAGAAGCTACCGAAAAGGACGGTCTCTACCGCTTGATGAAGGCTGTTGCCAAATCTGAACGATTGGTGGCGGAGGACATAATGCGTGAGGCAGGATATATGCTTCCCCAAAGCAATAACGCTCATGAACTTTTGGAAGAACTTATTGCGAAGTCGCCTGACGGATTTCCTGTGGAAACTGCAAAAAAACTACTTAATATGATTCCGAATAATGAAAATGAAAAGAAAGAGGTAAAAGCTATGAAAAAATGGGTTTGTTCCGTATGCGGATATGTACACGAAGGTGACACTCCTCCTGAAAAGTGTCCTGTTTGCAAGCAGCCTGCCGAAAAGTTTAATCTTGTAGAGGAAGAAAAGAAAAATCCTTATGCAGGGACGCAAACCGAAAAGAATTTGGAAACAGCGTTTGCGGGTGAGTCTCAGGCTCGTAATAAATATACCTACTTTGCTTCCGTTGCCAAAAAGGAAGGCTACGAGCAAATGGCTGCATTGTTTCTGAAAACCGCTGACAATGAAAAAGAACACGCTAAAATGTGGTTCAAAGAGCTGAACGGTCTTGGTGATACAGCTGACAATTTACTGTCGGCTGCTGAAGGCGAGAACTACGAGTGGACAGATATGTACGACGGATTTGCAAAAACTGCCGAAGAAGAGGGCTTCCTCGAACTTGCCGCAAAATTCAGAGCAGTAGCTGCAATTGAAAAGCACCACGAAGAAAGATACCGTGCTTTGCTTAAAAACATTGAAACCGCACAGGTTTTTGAAAAGAGTGAAGTAAAGGTTTGGGAATGCCGCAACTGCGGACATATAGTTGTGGGAATCAAAGCCCCCGAAGTATGCCCTGTTTGCGCTCATCCGCAGGCTTACTTTGAGGTAAATTCTGAGAACTACTGATCATAGCGCTTTAACGAAATAAAGATACTCTATATTAAGGAAACACTGATTAAATCGTTTGTGCATATTGCGCAGTCAGATTTTTTGTCAGGTTGCACAAACAAACCGTAGTAATGCTGACGCATTACGAGGATTTTTTGGGAAAGCTGGCTAAAAAATATGCAAGCAAGATGTGCAAACAGCTTTCAGCGTGATTTATTCAGTATTTCCTTAAAATACGGTGTAACCTTAATTTTGAGGCTACACCGTATTTTTGCCGAAATATTATCTGTAAATTATTGTTATACATAGATTAAATCCGTATTTATAATCTCCATCACACGATTATGGATATTGTTCATTTGATGCATCCACAGCATTTGATTTTCGGCTTTGAGTTGTTCGGTTACATTTTCATTTTCGGCAAGCTCTTTTACTAACAGAATAAACATTTCTTCTGCTTGCTTGTCAATATCGGTAAGGTAACTGTTTAACTTTCCGCTCGTCAGCAAATTAATATACAATACCTTGTGATTTTGCCTTAGATAGCGCTTGTGCCGCTGACCCCACATTCCGATTGGCTTTGTTTCTTGTTCGGGTATTTGTAAATTGGGAAGATAATAATCTCCAACCTGTGTGTATGTGCCGCCCATTTGCTCAAAAATAGTCTTTTCCATAATCGTAAACCTCCGTCATCTTAATTCTAAATTTCTTAATCGGTGCGTGAGCAAATTTGATGATAAGTTCATCAACTGCATCTGTATATCTTCCGTCTGCAATGAGTTTGTTTCTCAAATTGTTTAGACTGTCGATAATAACGCTGTGCCCATAATCGTCAATCGCTAAGTAATATTTTTGCTTTCGCATACGCTCGACCTCCTTTGTATCTACATTGTAACATGAGATTATCAAGATGACGAATGTGCGATTTTTTTGAACATAAAGAAAGACAGAGTAAAAAGCATTTTTGCCTTATACTCTGTCTTTCTTGCCTTTGCAATGCCCATAAAGTTTTATTTTTAAGTGTTTTTCAAATTACTTCCTTATGTGGCGTTAGCATTTCATGATCTCCTGTTTGTCGTTGTTCTTTTCAGGTCATTGATTCAATTACAATTTTTGCACCAAGCTTAAATCCTGTGATAAAGGATTGCCGTTCGCAGATTTCAGAAATTTCCCGATTGCAGTCCTTGTATTTTTCAAAGATTTCTTTCTGCTCGTCAGAAAGAGTTGCTGTGAGTTTTTCTTCATTTCTGTTAAGCAACCCGAGCAATTCTTTCGTTTCATCATCAAGCTTAGCACATTTTTCGTGAGGGAATAAGTTTCCATAGTATAAATCTTCGAGTGTATCCATAGTTTATGCCACCTTTCGTAGCACAAACATATACCATATAACTTTTCAAAAGTCCAGAGTTTATTTTATCTTTATGAATAAATACTAATTATCATAATCCTTCCAGAAATTTTCAACGGCTTTTTCATAGCCTTCTTTATCAACCCAGTAACTCAAACAATGTTCAGCACCGTGAACAATAAATAATCGTTTTGGAGAAGCACACGCCTGATAGTTTTCATATGTCATTTCAACCGGCACAAAGTGATCATCTGTCCCGTGGATAAAGAGTATCGGCACTTTGCACTCCTTGAGCGCATCTGTGCAGGAGTAATCTTTTGAGCCTATCCGGATTTTTCTTTTACATATATCGTTAGCAATTGCTCCACGAATACCGTTATAATGAAAATGCAAATTGTTCTCTACAATATGTTTCCATATTGCGTGTGGAGAAGTATATCCGCAGTCAGCAATAATACCGTGAACATTTTCGGGAAGTTCCAATCCCGATGCCATAAGAACAGTAGATGCTCCCATAGAAACACCGAATAAGTAGATAGGCAAATCATCATACTTTTCTTTAGCCCAATTTATCCAATCAAGACAATCATAGCGCTCTAAAAGACCAAAACCCATATAATTACCGCCGCTGCTGCCTTGACCTCGCTGTTCGACGTATAAAACATTGCAGTCATTATTGTGCCAGAAATCAGATATCAAACCAAAGTCTTTCGTCCATGATGAGCGCCACCCGTGCATAGCTATAATAGTTCGCTTTGCATTTTCGCACTTATGAAGATGACCTACCAATTTCTCACCGTCACGAGCTGTAATTTCAATTGTTTCACATTCGCTGTTTTTTAGTTTTTCCTCTGTTGCAGTCTGCAATTCTAAGCTTTCTTCCTTTTCTGCCGAGCCTGAAATTTTCTGTATGGATTTTTCCATTTTCAGCGGATCTTCACGGTCAAGCGCCACTTTCACTAACTTATTTGTAATTATATATGATACAGCACCTGCTGCTGCCAAGGCACTTGCAGTAATACCGGAACCTATTATTATTTTTTTAACTGTTTTATTCATAGTAAAAATCCTTTCTGATTATTTCTTTTTTTGATGTTCCTCAAGTGTACCTTTTATATCTTTAATATATTCCAAAACAGGTCTGTCTGCTGAAAAAGGATGAAAAAAGCGATCTTTTTTTGCCGTTTGTTCGTATGAGTTTCTAATGTGTAACTTAATCTGTTCATAGCGTATGATAACTTTATTCTCATCAGCATATTTTTTAAGCTTTGCTACTAACTGCATGGAATGTACTACATCTATGATAAAAACTCCGAAAAATAAGCCTATAAAAAATGAAAAAGCTAAATTCTCGCTAAGCCACCGTACGGAATCTTTTATTAACGGATGAATTGCGAAGTAATAAATACCGCCGAGAAGTGCCCATATCAAAGAAAATTCAGGACAAATAATTCCTTTAATATTACCCCATTTATCCGAATAGTCCCAAAGACGAATATTGCTTACCTTTAAAGCTATTATACCTGCAATGTACTCAATAACTGTCATTAGTATTGACATAATTATAAATAATACAATTTTATTCAGGAATGAATTTTGAGTAAAACAGTATTTTTCAAGATTAGCCACCAGAAACAGAACACAGAGTCCTACACCGTAAAGCGGCAGATACGGTCCGGTACAAAAGCCGGGATTTATCCATTTTCTTTCAGGATTTGCGCTTGAAATAAAGCGGCGAAACAAGAGTTCAGTCACCCAACCGAATACAGAGCCGATAAAGAATATGAAAGAAAGTTCCAACAGTATATTCATAACGCACATCTCCTGAATACTGTTATAAGCTACATTTATTTCCTTTTGACATAATATATGCTGACAATTGATAAAATCAGAAGAAAATATTTGCCGTAAGAGCAATAATAAGGGTTGATGAATATGAATTATGTAAAACTATTAATTGAATAACCTCTGCCTTGTGTATGGGCAGAGGCATTGTTTACATCAGATTATATTGTACTCTTTCAGCAATTTTTCGATATCCGTACCCTGCACTTTTTTGAGGACCTCTTTTAGAGCAATCCTTTCCTTGAGTCCAAGCTCCATATCAGTAATCTTTTTACCGTCACGCAGCTGCACTGTGGCATTGAGCAGATCACGTATATCATATACGCTGCCCCATACCTCGGGTACTCCGCGGTCAATATCAAGCAGAGTGTAAACAGCTTCCATACCTGTACGCATAGAGTATTCAGTGGTAAAAATTGTATCGCGTTTAGTTTCAGCAAACTGACCGAGAAATGCGAAGTTCACTGCTCCGTCAGGCACAACATTCGGACGGTCGCCTGCCGCACGAGGCATAAAGAAAGCGGTGATATAAGGCATCATAACCGGCACTGTGTTGGCACTGTGCTCAGCCATATCTTCAATTTCGCTTTCCGGCACGCCAATGTGATACAGCCATTCCATACAAATTTCCTTGCCGGTGCACTCTCGCATAGGTTTTTTTACATAGTCGCCTGGTTTATCTGAAAACAGTGCATAAACCCATACAAGGCACTGATCCTTTGGCTGATTACGAAATTGCGGCTGACGGTTAATGGTCCAGCTCAACAACCAGTTAGAGTCTTTTACCGTTACTATACCGCCTGTGACAACACCGCCGGAAAATGGATCACGTTTGCATATATTTTTGATATAGGGAATAATACGCTGGTCCAGTGTGGTAACGGTAGCACTCATCCAATTAGACTGTTCGGGGTCGTAACAGAATTTGTCAGGATGTCCGAATGCGGGATCCTGCGCCGCAATTTTGCGCCACATATCCCAGCCACCGCCGGGTTTAATTTCGGTGTTGAAGGAAGCAGGTGTATTTTGAGAACCCATGGTAGAATTCTCTACACATCCGCCGTTTGTGATGAACACAAGATCGTTTTCGGTCAGATCAACATACTCCGTCTTACCGTTGACAAGCAACTCAATTCTCTTTGCCTGTTTCTTATCAGGCAGAATGTCGAATTCTACATTGACAACCTTTGTGTTGTAATGGAACTGTACGCCGAAGGACTCCAGATATTTTATCATTGGCAGAATCATCGACTCATATTGATTGTACTTAGTAAAGCGCAATGCTTTGAAATCAGGAAGACCGCCCACATGATGAATGTAACGCTTGATATACAACTTCATCTCCAGAGCACTGTGCCAGTTTTCAAAAGCAAACATCGTGCGCCAATAGAGCCAAAAGTTTGAGTTTAAAACCTCATCGTCAAAAAAGTCGGTGATGCGCTTGTCATAAAGCTGTTCATCCGGTGTGAAGAAAAGCTTCATAATTTCCATTGTGCCTTTGTCGGAGAGACCGAATTTTCCGTCGGTATGGGCATCTTCACCGCGATTGACGGTCGCACGGCATAGCGAGTAGTTCGGATCCTTCTTGTTGAGCCAGTAATACTCATCCAGAACGCTTACGCCTTCTGTTTCAATTGAAGGAATAGAACGGAACAGATCCCACATTACCTCGAAATGGTTATCCATTTCACGTCCACCGCGCATGACATATCCTACACCGGGATATTCCCAGCCATCGCAGGCACCGCCCGGAATGGGTTCTTTTTCAAATATATGGATGTGTTCACCTTTCATCTGTCCGTCTCGTACAAGGTAGCAGGCTGCTGTCAACGCAGCAAGACCTGTACCGATGATATAAGCTGACTTGTGATCTACGCCCTCAGGCTTTAAAGGACGTGCAAATGATTCATAATTACCGCTTGAATAATACATAAAGAAACCTCCTTGATTTATTTGGTACTTTTATTTTATGGAAATTTAGCTTAATTAACAATAAACAGAAAAAACGCAGTGATAAAAGTTTTATCACTGCGGCTAAATTGTAAGAATTTTTAACATTTATATTGATTTGACAAAGGCTTGTCTGTTCGGACATTATTCAAGGTGCGGGTAATATTTCCGTGAATCAGAACACTGAGACGATCAACAATCTGCTTTGGTTCTTCCTTCATATCGTTTCTAATCCAATTAAGCATAATGCCGACAAATGCGTATTTATAAAAGTCGGCTATGAATTTCTTATCCTCGTCACTCACTGCCATACCGACTGATTTTTCGTTAACAACATCGATAAGAAGATTGTATGTAAGCTTATACAAGTACATTTCTATCTGTTCACGACTGACAGATCGATATACATTCATAATAAAGGGTTTATTATCAAGCACTGCATTAAAGATGTTTAAAAATCCCTCTTGCCAGGTATTATATGTCTTTTTACCCTCCAATGCTTTTGTCGCATCTTCAACACACGACCATTCGATGAGATCGTAAATATCCTTAAAGTGGTAGTAAAAAGTCATACGGTTAATACCACAGTCATTGGCAATATCACCCACAGTAATTTTATTCAGCGGTTTTTGAAGCAAAAGATTTTTTAGTGATGCTTCTAACGCCCTCTTGGTGATATTTGACACTTAATCATCTCCTAAATATTACAGCTTTTAATGTATAGTAAAACAGATCGCTTTTTCTTTATTACAAGGACTGCTGAGCAGTATTGGGAATGGTGCAATATCTTTATAAGAACATTTATCTTTTATTGAGATTTTGCAATCGCTTGATTATAAGTATTCACCATTTATTATACATATTTCTGTTTTTTATGTTTATTTTATTATATCACTTATATTTTTGAAACTCAACAGCTATTTTTTAAAGAGAAAATCTTATTTTTTTAAAATTCAAAATATCATACCCGTGATTTCAACCTACACCACATGAGTATATTGAGGATAAATAAAAATCTCTTTTCTTTGTTTACAGTGACGCAAATTTTGAGCTACTAATTGCTTTACAATGAATTTTTATTATGTTATGATATGAATAGTAACGAGGAAGTTAAGTTGGCAGGAATTTTTCAATAGCATCAAAAAAGCATCAAAACCAAGAAAATGTAATTCTGATGCTCAAACTTTGGCTTAAAAAGTGGTTTATCTATGCGATTTTGAGCTTTCAACAGCCGCTCCAAAACCGCGTGCCGAGGGTTCGAGTCAGCTGATTTCCCATAAGGAACATATATTATATAAAAATATTCAGAGCAGGTAGTTTTTGCTATCCGCTCTGTTTTTTCTGTATCTCTTCAAGTTGTTGGCTCTCACCAGAATTTCCCTATGTGTGTCAGGAATATATCAATCTCATACTTTGCTCCGGGGTTCTCTTTATCGTTTTCGTGTATGGTGATTTTGCTTACGAAAGTTCTCAGTATCTCGGGTGTCAGTTCTTCAATATAGATGTATTTGTTTGCCAAGGCAATGAATCTGTCAACATTGCTTTCCTCAGTTTTAATTGTATTTATCTGATTTTGCAGTTCGGGTATAGCAGAACGCATAATTAATAAATCAACAGATAGCTCAACGTTATTGGCAATAAATTCACTTAATATAGCAATCTTAAAAATAAGAGATTGTTGTTACGCTTTATCCTGTATTGAGAAAAAGATAGATATAGATATATGGAAATACTCAATCGAAACAAAGATTTCTGAATTGTCAAAATTATTAGAAGGTTTTGATGATACGGAAATACAATCTACAAAGCTTACATTGGAAGAATTCCTCGGATTATCAGACAAAGCTAAAATATCATTTAATGATTTTTTAGTTCGTACAAATGTGTTCCATTGCAATAAACATCATTCCATTGAAACAATTAACGCAATTGTGGAAATCATGCAAAAAAACGGTACAATATCGGAACAAACAATATCTGCCAGTTATTGCAAAGAGTGCAACACATATTTCATTCTTGAAGCTGATTATCTTGCATTAAAAAAATGTGGTATCATTCTGTGTCAACAATTAACTTATGAGGTTTATCGCAACAAAGGAAATTCTATTATGAACGGCTCTGCGTTAAAACCGGAATCATTACTTCACCAATGTGGCTATAATGTAAGTTCAACAGAAAATTTGAGCAGAGAACAGAGGCGAGAAATTTTACGACGTGTGGTAGATGGAAATTTATATAGTATAAGCGGATTATGTAGCCATTTAGATTGGCTTATTGACAGAAACAGTCGTGTAACTACTAAAGATATGAGTACGGCAATTTCTAAGTGGAAAGAAGATAGAGAATATATCGCATCTTATAGTTCTAAAAACGCTCGTGTGGTTGGTGTGAATTCTATCACCAAAAAACTTTAATACAAAATAAACGCTCCCAAGCAAAATCTTTAAATTTATGAGAGCGTTCTATCTATTTTATATATCAACCCCATCCGTAATCCCATTCAGCTTTGTCAAATCTCTTTTAACATAATACAGTTCTGTGACTTCAGAAGTTGTATGCCCGAGCAGGTCTGCGACTTGTCACGGTGTGAGGGATTTTATTGAACCATCGGGGTGCTTTATTCCGTTAACAAGATTCGTTACAATGGATAGCTGATTTCTGCAACAATTCTACAAATTTACTATTTTAAAATAATTTTGGCTTATTTTTTATAACGCTAACAGAAATAGATTCCTACAATTTCACACTTTGTAAAACGGCTTAAACATTGCGTTTAAGCCGTTTTTTGCTATATATTTATGACGGAGCACGGTATGGTTTTTCCGTTTTAGGTTTATTATTGTATTAAAATTATTTTGTTCCGAATATCCTGTCGCCTGCGTCGCCGAGTCCGGGACAGATATAAGCATTTTCGTTTAAACAGCGGTCAAGACAACCGACATAAAGCTGAACATCGGGATGTGCCTGGGTAAGAGCTTTTACTCCCTCAGGTGCAGCAATTATTGACATAAACTTAATCCTCGTTCCGCCGTGCTGTTTTATAAAGTTTACAGCTGCAACCGCCGAGCCGCCTGTTGCAAGCATAGGGTCAACAACAACAATCTGACGCTCATCAATGGGCTCGGGGAGCTTGCAGTAATACTCGTGGGGCTCGTGAGTTTCGGGGTCTCGGTAAAGACCGATATGTCCGATTCTTGCTGATGGTACCAGTGCCTGAATACCGCTTACCATTCCAAGACCTGCACGAAGAATAGGTACTATGGTAAGCTTTTTGCCTGCTATTACCGGCTGTTTTGACTCTTCAATGGGTGTTTTTACGCTGATTTCTGTCATTTGCAAATCGGACAACGCCTCATAAGCCATAAGCATTGCAACCTCTTCCACCAGACTGCGAAACTCTTTTGTTGATGTTGTTTCCTTGCGCATTAACGTAATTTTATGCTTAATAAGCGGATGTGTCATATAACTAACTGACATATTGAATTCCTCCAAAAAGTCTTTTTTTCATAATACTAAAAAGAAACATCTTTGTCAATAATTCTCTATATTTTAACTTGTTTTCTTAAAAAATATTGCTTTTTGCATAATTAAATTATATAATTAACTTAACGTAATTTATAAGGAAGAGGGATAATAATGGACAAAAATAACGACGCCATTTATGACGCCAAAAAACTCGGCAGACCAAAAATGATTGTTCTGGGCATTCAGCATATGTTTGCAATGTTCGGCGCAACAATACTGGTGCCAATCATCACAGGACTTGATATTTCAACAACATTGCTTATGGCAGGCTTGGGAACCCTTTTGTTTCACGTTCTTACAAAATTTAAGGTTCCTGCATTTTTAGGCTCATCATTTGCATTTTTGGGCGGATATGCGGCAATAAAGGCTTTAAGTCCCGAAAATCCTGAGTCTATGCTTCCGTATGCGTGTCTCGGTGTTGCATGTGCAGGTCTTTTATACTTTGTTCTTGCGGCAATTATCAAGGCTGTGGGAATTGACAAGGTAATGAGATTTTTTCCGCCTGTTGTAACAGGACCTATCATCATTGCAATCGGTTTAGGTCTGGCACCATCGGCAGTAGGCAACTGCTCAACAAACTGGGTTCTTGCACTTGTAGCTCTTGCCGTAATTGTAGTGTTCAACATTTGGGGCAAAGGAATGGCAAAAATCATTCCTATCATTTTAGGTCTTGTAATTTCCTACGCAGTAGGCTTGATACTGTTCTTTATCGGCGAAGGAAATCCACAGCTTATTCAGGATTTACCTTGGCTGTTCGCAGGCGGCATTAACGAGGCAACAGGTCAATATACTGCAATTTTCGATTTTTCCGGCTTAAACACAATAATTACAAATATCTCACAGGGCAATATTTTCGGCAGTGAGGGACTTATCGGAATTCCGGTAATCTGGGATAAAACAGTATTCGGCGGCGTTGACTTTTCAAACGGCGCACTTATTGCATCTTCTATTATAGCTATTGTTCCCATTGCTCTTGCAACCATGATGGAACACATCGGCGATATATGTGCTATCGGCTCAACAACCGGCAAAAACTATATTCAGGACCCGGGTCTTCACCGAACTCTTATGGGTGACGGTCTTGCAACAACAATGGCTTCATTATTCGGCGGTCCTGCAAACACAACATACGGCGAAAACACAGGCGTGCTTGCTCTTACAAAAGTTTATGACCCCAAGGTAATAAGAATTGCGGCAATCTTTGCGGCATGCGTTTCTTTCTTCCCCATTGTAAGCGCAGTTATCGGCTCAATTCCGGGCTGTATCATCGGCGGCATTTCATTTGTACTTTACGGTATGATTTCTGCAATAGGTGTAAGAAATGTTGTTGAAAACAAGGTTGACTTTACAAAATCGCGCAACCTTATTATTGCCGCTGTAATTCTTGTTTGTGCGCTCGGTCTTTCAAGTAATACAGTAAGCTTTGCAATCGGCAGTGCAACAATAACTCTTTCTCCCCTTGCGGTAGCATCTCTTGCAGGTATTATTCTAAACGCAGTTTTCCCCGACAAGGATTTTAAATTCGACAGTAATAACGCAGCTGATGCAGTGAATTTTGAAAAAGAAATTACTCATAAAAGCGACAGCAAAAAGAGTAAAAAAAGCAAATAAAATATCCGTACCTGCATATATGATATAGTATTCCATTTTTAATAATACAAAATCAGAGGACTGTTTTTAAAGTCCCCCAAAAACAACAGAGCCAAGGCTAAAGGTCAGCCAAGGCTCTGTTTTTTTACAGAAGAACATTGAGGTTAAGAGTATAACGAATCAAACTAATCAAGATTTGAAATTGTATTAAGCTTTAATGCAATCTGAAGCTGAAGTCTGTTTTCTGATTCATCAATATCAAGCCCGAGAATTTCCTTTATTCGGTCAAGTCTGTAAAGAATAGTATTATAATGAGTGAAGGTTTCTTTAGCGGTCAGTTTTGCATTACAATTATAATGATAGTACAGCTTCAATGTGTCAACAAGTTTTGTGCTGTGTTCCTCATCGTAGCTTATCAGCTTGAGCAAAGCGGTCTTACTGCCGACACCGTGCTTACAAAGGAAAACTATGAGGACATAGTAAAGGTTTTTATGGACAACTGGGATATTGTTGTAAAGAGATTTGAGCACAGCAACAAAGCGGCTGAAGAATATTACAGGAACGCAATCGGAAACAGCAAAAGCGCTTGCATTGTTGACATAGGCTGGGCGGCAAGCGGATTTTCGGCTCTGCGTTATCTTATTGAGGACCAGTGGCAGATTGACTGCAAGGTAACGGGACTTGTGGCAGGCTCAACATATCTTCACGATATGGATATAATTGAAGCTCAGCTTACAAAAGACGTTGTAGCCTCATATATGTTTTCTCAGCGTGATAACCGTGAAATACGTCGGGACCATAATGTAAAGCAGATGTACAGCGTGTTTACCGAAATAATGCTCAGTGCTCCCGCTCCCTCGTTTATCGGCTTTGATTATGACGAAAACGGAGAAATAAAATATGAATGTGACTGTCCCGAAACCGAGGGCTACGAGATGATTGAGCAGATTCAACAGGGTGCCAAGGATTTTGTAAACGATTACACCAATGCGTTCAAAGACTATCCGTTTATGTGCAACATTTCCGGAAGCGACGCATACGCAGTTTGCCGTCAGGTTATTTCCTGCCCCGAATATTTCAAAAATCTTTTTGCCGACTATCCCGTCAATCGTGCCGTAGGCTCTGCGTCATACGAAACGGGAACGCTGGGCAGCCTTATTGAAAATGAATTTGTAAAGTGAGATTAAAAAATGATTTTATATTATGCGCTTACCACCTATCACATTCAATGCTGTGTACTGCACAGACTGACAAAAAAGCCGGATGAAGAGGCTATTTTGCTATTGTCGGACATTCATAAAAATTCAGTTGCATTTTTGTCGAGATACAGAGAATCAAAAATTTTTGATAATGTATTTTTGCTTGAAGAATCACAGGTGAACAGTGCCGCAAGACAAAACGAAGCAAAGCATCGCTCAAAGCGTTTCATTCTCAACACAGCGTGCAGGAGCATTAAAAAAATACTGCCCGTTGACGTTGAAAAAATGGACGAGATTTATCTATGTCCCGACCATTTTCCTTTTGGCTGGTACATAATTAAAAATAAAATAAAATACCATTGCTTTGAAGAGGGCTGCGGCGTGTTGTCCGACAACGAATTTATGCTGTCGAATATGAAGCGCAACAAGGCTCAGTACAAGCTTATGGATGTGCTTGGCTACTTTGGCAGCAACGACAGCGCCGTTGAAATTCTCGCCGATGAACAGTGCCAGAAAGAGGGATACCATAACCCTAAGATGACCGACTTTTCTGTCACAAGAATTTTAAAAGCTATGCCCGATGAACAGCGAAAGCGTGTGCTTTCCTTCTTCGGAGTGAATCAAGCTGTGGGCAAAAACGAAGCAAAAAACAGCCTTATTTTAACTCAGCATATGGCTAATCTGGGCATTATGCCGCTGGAAGACCAGCACTTGCTTTACAGGCTGTTTGCCGACTATTTTCTTGAAAATACTTACATTACCGTAAAACCTCACCCCGATGATATTGCAGGGCGTTACAATGAGATTTTCGGTAAAAACGCTGCGGTACTTCCCTTTGCAATGCCCTCGGAGCTTTTGCCTTACACGCTGGGCGGCAAGCTGAAAATTGCAATTGCCGCATATTCAACGGCGGTAAAATCACTGGGAAATTACAGCGACAGAACAATCTGCTTTGACAATCGCATTATGACCGATTTCAAACACTTAAACCGATATTTTGCCGCACTGATGCTTGTTTCTGTTTTATCCGACCGCAAAAGCAAAATTACCACTACTGCGGTATTCAAGAGCTTTTGAAAAGCCTTAAGGAAAAGGGCTGTCTGCTTGCAGTAGCTACACTGAAATCAGAGGCTTACGCAAAACAGATGCTTGAAAGCGCCGGGCTTTCAAAATACTTTAATGTTATTTACGGTTGGGACGGTACCGACAGCTGTACGAAAGCCGGTATTCTTAAAAGGGTGATTTCCTCGCTGAATATGACTCCCTCTGACGCAATTCTTGTGGGAGACTCAGAATATGACGCACAGGGAGCAAACGCTGCTGATACGGACTTTCTCGGGGTAAGCTACGGTTTCGGAATAAAAAAAGACGAAAGCAAAAAAACTCCGTTTCCTGTTGCCGACTCTCCCCAAGCTGTTCTTGATTACATAATAAACACAAAATGAATCAAGACAATAAAGTTAAATATTATTTATTATTTTTTGTAAAGTGCAAAAAGCCGAGTGCATCAACACGCAATTTGAGCAGACAGCTTGATATTACAACACCTATTTTTTACCCGACCGTTTGTGAACAGTTTTCTATATAGAAAAAAGGTTAAGCCCGAAAGCTTACCCTTTTTTAAAAATTAAATTTTTGTTATGTATTATGTTTGATATGTTCCCCATATTATAAAGTCAATTTTCTTAATCGGCTCAATCCATTTGAAACTCGGTAATATAGAATCAAATACTTCAATCATTTTTTCAGCTTTATCTGTTTTTATATATTCATCGTACCATTCTTCAAGTTGATAATATAACTCTATTGCATTTTTCAATTTATTATCTTTATTACTTATTTGCTTTAATTTTAGGTTTGTATAATCAGACAAAACAGAATCAAATATTGGTTTTTTCGGATTTATTGTTGCTAACATTTTACTGGAAAAAGAAAGTTCAACCTTACCTGTTTCAACGTATAAACATCTCATTATTTTTTCAATGCTTATATTTTTATTTGACTTGTTTTCTTCAAAAAATTTATAATATTTAATCTGCCATTCTTTATTTCGCCTTACTCTATAAAAGCTGTTGTATTTTTTCTGAAACTCAACATCCTTATAAATATTAGTGTTGTTGAATGATTTAATAATTACTTCATAATCTCTAATTCCCAATGCTTTAGATGCGAGATTTTCTATTACTGATTTTTCTGTAAATAGCATATTAACACCTATAATCTAATATGATTGCAAAACACTTCTTTAACATCATAGGACGGCTTGTTTCTGCCCCCTCATAGGGGGATTGAGGAGGTATGGGCGACTGCCGTACCCACAAGTCGCCATTTGCAATTAGTTTTGCGCTTTGCGGCGGGATGTGGGCATCCCGCCCTACCAAGCATTTTAAACATTCCTCGTATAATTGGACAGCCGCAAGGGCTGTCCCTACGGCTTAAAGGAGATTGCAACGTCACGTTTTGCTCGCTTAATAATTGCTCATATTTTACGCTCGGGCATAAAAATTTTTTAACTTGTTGAACCTGTCTGCACGAAGAGGATGCAACGTCACGTTGCTAAAAATAATTTGTATATTTTCAGCAGATTTTGCGTTTTGTCGGTTATACCAAGACCTATAAAACTGCCGTTTCTATCTTTGACTCTGAAAATCTGCTTGTCCTCACAGCCTCTTGTAAGATATGTTCTTCCAATGTCAAGAGCTCCTCCGTTTGAAAAACGCTTTGCCTGAGGAGGAGTAACGGTTACACAGCCGTAGTTTAAAAACAGGCTTTCCGTTGATTTAAGACGGCTTTCAAGCTGTCCCTGTTCTGACAGACTTTTAATTTCTTCAAGAGTTAATGCGTCATTAATCGTATAACCGCAGGCATTAAGCCTTTGTAAACTGCTCATTACCGCACCGCACCCTAAGGCTCTGCCCATATCGTCAATAAGCGTGCGGATATATGTACCCTTGGAGCATTTTACTTTCAAAAAACCCTCCTGTTTTTTTTCATCAAAGGAAACAAGCTGTAAATCATAGACAGTAACCTGCCTTAGCTCTCTTTCAACCTCTATACCTTGGCGCGCCAAATCGTAAAGCCTTTTTCCGTCCTTTTGAACAGCGGAAAACATAGGGGGAATCTGACTGATTCTTCCTGTAAAATCAAAAAGCAGCTTTTGTATATCCTGCCTTTTAAAATCAGGATGGCTCTGCTTTTGCACCTGTCCCCAAATATCAAGAGTGTCGCTTACAAATCCTAATTTAAAGCCTGCAAAGTACTCTTTATCGTGATTAACAATTATATCCTGCGCCTTTGTAGCATTACCCAAAAGCAAGGGCAGAACACCCGTTGCATTAGGGTCAAGAGTGCCTGTATGTCCGATTTTCCGCTGTCCGCTGAGCTTTCTTACAACTGCAACCACGTCAAAGGACGTAAACTCTGCCGGTTTGTTTACAACAAGTACGCCGTTCATATAAACTCCTCTGCGGCTTTTATAAGCCTTGACTTAACGCTTTCATAATCGCCTGTGATTTTACAACCTGCCGCCGCCATATGACCGCCGCCGCCGAATTTTTTACAGAAATCACTGGCATTAATTCCGTCGTTTGTTCTTACTGAAACCTTGTAGGAATTTTCGGCCTTTTGTTTCACGGTAATTCCCATAAGAACGCCTTCAATCATTCTGGGAATTGCCTCTATTCCCTCTGTATCGTCGCTTGTGATGTTAAGCTTTTCAAGCATTTCCAGCGTAACGCAGATAATTGCTCCTCTGCCCTGTGCAAAATACTCCATAGTATCGTACAAATCATGCTCCAAAGCCATTCTTTCCTTTGACTTTGTATCGAACATATTTTTATTGATAAGGGCAAAATCACAGCCTGCATTCATAAGCTCTGCGGCAATTGCGTGAGTTTTTGCAGTTGTATTTGAAAAGCGGAAACAGCCTGTGTCCGTTGCAATTCCCGTGTAAAGACAGTTTGCTATATCCTTTGTCACGGTAACGTCCATTTCACAAATAAGTGAATAAATAATCTCACAGGCGGCAGCGGCAGTGGAATCAACGTATTTATTCTCAATTTCTATATTATTTGAGCCGTGATGGTCAATGCACAAATCTATAATATCCTTATATTCCTCCGCATTTGCACCAAGCAGAGAAAGCGCTGCAATATCGGTGCTTACAACAAACTCACGCTGAAAATTCTGCTCCTTTACGCCGTTTTTAAGATATTCAAACTTCTTTGGCATACTGTCGGTAATTACCCTTGCATTTTTGCCCTGCTGCTGTAATGCAAGGCAAAGGGCAAAGCCGCAGCCTAAGGTATCTCCGTCGGGAGAAGCGTGGGTTAAAATTTCTATATTATTTTTGCTTTTTAAAATATTACAAACCTCGGTTAAAGTCATTTTATTCCTCACTGCTTTGCTCATCGTCCTTGATTTCAAGTCCATTTAAAATCCTTGATATGTTTGCACTATATTCAATTGAATCGGTAGCCTTGAAAATAAGCTCGGGAACGTGCCTTATTTTAAGCCTTGCGCCAAGCTCCCGCCTTACAAAGCCCGAGGATGACTTAAGCCCCTTAACAGCTTCCTTGGCTCTGTCCATTCCCTCCATAGCGCTTACATAAACGGTGCAGTAGGAAAGGTCGTTTGTCAAATCTACCCTGATTATGGAAATAAAAGCGTCGGCAACTCTGGGGTCCTTAAGCTCTCGGAAAATTGCCGTCAGCTCTCGTTTTATATCTTCTGTGGTTCTTTCTATTCTGTGTCCTGACATAATTATCATCCTCTTTGGAAAATACAATTATTCTTCCCGAAAATCATTTTATTATAAATTTTGGGCGAACAAAAGTCCGCCCCATAATCAGTATTAATCAGTCGCGATATTCCTCAATTGTGTAGCACTCAAAAATATCGCCCTCTTTAATATCGTTAAACTTTTCAAGTCCGATACCGCACTCGTAGCCCTCTGCCACTTCTTTTACGGAGTCCTTGAAACGCTGAAGTGAAGCGATTGTATCGTCTGCAACAATAATTCCGTCACGCACAACTCTTACGCTTGCATTTCGCTGAATTTTACCGCTTTTAACATACGAACCTGCAATAAAGCCGATACTCTTGATTTTGATAACATTTCGGATTTCGGCAGTTCCTAAAAGAACCTCTCTTGTTTTAGGAGCAAGCATACCCTTCATAGCGGCTTCAATTTCTTCAATGCAGTCATAAATAACTCTGTAAAGGCGCATATCAACACCGTCACGCTCTGCGTTTACCTGTGCAATTGCGTCGGGGCGAACATTAAAGCCTACAATAATTGCATTTGACGCATTTGCAAGCATTACGTCCGATTCATTAACCGCACCTACACCGCCGTGGATTACGTTTACTCTTACCTCATCGTTTGAAAGCTTTTCAAGGGACTGCTTAACAGCCTCAACCGAGCCCTGAACATCTGCTTTAACAATAATTTTAAGCTCTGCAATATCGCCCAGCTTCATCTGGTCAAAGAGATTGTCAAGAGTAACCTTTGTCTGTGAGTTAAACATCTCTTCCTTCTGAGCTGTTTTTCTCTGGTCAACAAGCTCTCTTGCAAGACGTTCGTCAGATACGGCGTTGAAAATATCTCCGCCTGAGGGAACCTCGTCAAGTCCGGTGATTTCCACAGGGATTGACGGTCCTGCTGTTTTAACCTTTTCGCCCTTGTCGTTTGTCATTGCACGAACACGACCGACGCAGGTTCCTGCAACAATAATATCGCCTACGTTAAGAGTTCCGTTCTGAACAAGAACAGTTGCAATAGGTCCTCTGCCCTTGTCAAGACGCGCTTCAATTACAGTACCCTTTGCGGCTCTGTCGGGATTTGCCTTAAGCTCCTTCATATCTGCAACAAGAGTTACCATTTCAAGCAAATCCTGAAGTCCCTCTTTTGTTTTTGCAGAAACAGGAATACACGGAGTATCTCCGCCCCATTCCTCCGGAACAAGGTCATATTCCATAAGCTGTTGTTTTACTCTGTCGGGATTTGCCCCGTCCTTATCCATTTTATTAATCGCAACAACAACAGAAACGCCCGCCGCCTTTGCGTGGTTAATTGCCTCAACTGTCTGGGGCATAATACCGTCGTCTGCGGCTACAACCAATATTGCTATATCCGTTACCTGAGCGCCTCTTGCACGCATTGTTGTAAAAGCCTCGTGTCCCGGTGTATCAAGGAAGGTGATAGGTCTGTCATTTACCGTTACTCTGTAAGCGCCGATATGCTGTGTAATACCGCCTGCCTCCTGCTGTGTTACATTTGCGTGGCGGATAGCGTCAAGTATTGAGGTTTTACCGTGATCAACGTGTCCCATAACTACAACAACCGGAGCACGGTCAACAAGATTTGCATCATCATCTTCGCTGTCGTCAATTATCTGCTCTTCAATTGTAACAACAACTTCCTTTTCAACCTTTGCGTGAAATTCCA
>CAMFFI010000006.1 GCA_945949625.1 uncultured bacterium
GGTGCAAAAAGCCTTGATATTAATGTATTTACGAGAGTAGTTTGTTGCAAGATTTTTTTGCTGTCCACCTGGCTACTGATATCATCGGATGAATACCGAGCGGATAAAATCAAATATGAACGGAGGCTAAATTATGAGAAGAATAAACAGCTTATTCAATTTAAAACACTATACCTGTTTCCTGTTGTGTTTGCTTATGATATTTATTACAGGCGGATGCACAGGTAAGGCCTCTGATAACAACAACGTCAAAAACTCCGTCTATGCAGATGTCGATAATTGGGTTTATGCAGAAACCGATGTTTCGGGAAAGGATGCAGATGTGTTTTTTGTAAATCCAACGGTATATAAAGGAACAGATGAAGAGCTTTTCTGGAAGGAATATGATAAAGAAACAAAAAGCTCCTTTGTGGGTGCTGTTAATATGGAAAAGGGAATTTATGACGACAACGCACGTTTTTTTGCCCCGTATTATCATCAGGCTGCACTTAGCGCATACTATGTACCGGAGGAGCAGAGCAAGGACATATTTGATTTAGCTTACAGCCAAGTGAAAGACGCCTTTGAATACTATATGGAGTGCTATAATAATGGCAGGCCGCTGATTCTTGCCGGCTTTTCACAGGGTGCTCAGCACTGTATCCGTCTTCTTAAAGATTATTCCGGCGATGAAAAATTCAACAGCATACTTGTCGCTTGCTATGCAATAGGCTGGCATTTTACAGAGCAAGAACAGGATGAATACCCCGATATACATTTTGCTCAGGGTGAAAAAGATACAGGTGTTTTAATTGCCTTTAACAGTGAGGCTGTTGATGTGCAAGACAGCCTGATGATTCCTAAAGGAACAAAAACATTGGCAATCAATCCGCTGAACTGGAAAAATGACGGAACAGTTGCCGATAAATCAATGAACCTCGGAGCTTGCTTTACTGATTACGAGGGAAAAATAACTAAAGAAATTCCGCAGCTTACCGGTGCTTATATTGACGATAGCCGCGGAGCGTTAAAGGTACCTGATGTAAATCCGCAGGACTACCCGTCAGTTCTGTTTGAAGACGGTGTATATCATATTTACGATTATCAATTCTTTTACAGAAATCTTGAGAAAAATGTTCAAACACGGATTGAAAGTTTTTTACAGAATTGAGCAAGGCTTTCCGAACATCAGACAGGCTGCACCATTATGATGATTTTTTAATACAATCAATAATGAATGTAATATTACAAAAAATCATTGGAGACATACATCGGTGCAGAATTTTTAGAATCTGAAAACCACCGGTGGTTTATTTTAGCACTTAACTGCCCGTCTTTACTGTCAGAAAATAATTCGCTTATATACATATTTATTTAATATTAAGAAACTTTCTATTAAGTAAGAAATCACTTTAGAAATATTCCCATGCTATTGTCTTGCAGTAAAAAAGCCGATTTAATTCAAACTGATAATATTTTGCACTTAATTTACAAAATTGATAATTTTTTTATCAATAATATTGCTTTTTTAGTGATTATAGTGTAAAATACTTTTATGTAATAAGGTATTACTGCATATCCAATTAAGGAGGCAAAAGCCATGACCGAAATGTATAAAATCAGAACAAAAAATAAAAACCTTTTTCTTCGTGTTGCAAAGGGACATTTCGCAACTTCTAACAGCCACACAAACTATTACATAGATGTTACAACGCAGAAAACAAGACTTTCCGAAGCTAAGGCTGTTGCAAAAGAGCTTGTTTTCCATTATCGCGCTCATACAATTGTTGATACTATTCTTTGTCTTGACGGCACAGAGGTTATCGGTGCTTGCCTTGCAAATGAGCTTACAAAGGAAGATTTTGTCAATATGAATGCGCACCAAACTATTTATGTTGTATCTCCCGAATATACCTCGGCAGGTCAGCTGATTTTCCGTGACAATGTTGTTCCTATGATTGCCGGAAAGCACGTTCTTGTGCTGTCTGCATCGGTTACAACTGGAAAAACTGCCCAGTCCGCTATTGAAGCAATTAAGTATTACGGCGGTATGGTTGCAGGTGTTTCTGCAATATTTGCAACGGTTGAAGAATGTGACGGATATCCCGTTGTTTCTATTTTTAATCCCGGAGACCTTGACGACTACGAATGTTACAACTCTCACGATTGCCCAATGTGCAAAAGCGGAACGAAAATAGAAGCTCTTGTAAACAGCTACGGATATTCTAAGCTGTAAATATACACAAAGTATTATAATATTAAACAAGTCAGAGTTTCAGATTAAAATGAACCTCTGACTTATTTGTTGATTTATTCATTACAAGGTAAAACAGCTTTTGGAGGTATGATTTTGGATAAAGCAAAACGAGAAAATTTCAGCAACAAATTCGGTTTTATTCTTGCCTGTGTCGGCTCGGCAGTAGGTATGGGCAACATCTGGCTGTTTCCCTATCGCGTCGGACAATACGGAGGCGCCGCATTTCTGATACCGTATTTCATATTTGTTGTATTAATAGGAATTGCAGGCGTTACAGGTGAAATGGCGTTTGGGCGTGCAATGGAGTCGGGGCCGCTGGGTGCTTTTAAAAAAGCTACGGAAAAACGCGGCAGTAAAATGGGCGAGCTTTTGGGATTAATACCTACCTTAGGCTCTTTAGCCCTTGCAATCGGATATTCTGTTGTAGTGGGCTGGATTATTAAATTTCTTGCAGGCTCCGTTACAGGAACGACTTTTGAAACCGATTCCGTTGAATATTTCAGCGGAATATGCGGTGACTTCGGCAGTCTTCCCTATCACCTTATGGGTCTTGCTGTTGCATTTACCCTAATGATTTTCGGAATTTCCAAAGGAATTGAAAAGGCAAACAAAATTATAATGCCTTTATTTTTTATTTTGTTTATAGTTTTGGCTGTAAGAGTTGCTTTCCTTGACGGTGCTTTTGAAGGCTATGAATATTTGTTAAAACCCGACTGGACTCAGCTTGCAAATCCGCAGACATGGGTATATGCTTTGGGACAGGCTTTCTTCTCATTATCCCTTGCAGGCTCCGGCACATTGGTTTACGGAAGTTATCTTAAGACAAACGAAAATGTACTAACCTGTGCAAAAAGCGTTGCACTGTTTGACAGTATTGCGGCAATGCTGTCGGCGCTTGTAATTATCCCCGCAGTATTTGCTTTCGGACTTAACCCTGAGGCAGGTCCAACTCTGATGTTCATAACAATGCCAAAGGTATTTCAGATGATGCCCTTTGGCAGAATATTTATGATTTTATTCTTTACTGCCGCTTTATTTGCCGCAGTAACCTCTTTGATAAATCTCTTTGAATCTCCCGTTGAGGCGCTTCAAAACAAATTTAAGCTTTCAAGGCTTACCTCTGTCTGCATAGTTGCAGTTATTGCAGTAGCCGTAGGTGTTATCATTGAAAACGGCGATACGGTAAGCAACTGGATGGACGTAGTATCAATTTATATTGTGCCTCTCGGTGCTTTGCTTGCGGCGATTATGTTCTTCTGGGTATGTCCCAAGGGCTTTGCACGGGAACAGGTTCAGACAGGTATGAAGAAAAAGCTCGGAAAATGGTTTGAATTTCTGACAAAATATGTTTTTGTGGGACTAACAATTGCAGTTTACATTTTGGGAATTTTTTACGGCGGAATAGGATAAGCACTGCAAAGATTTTGAAAATTATATAAAAAATTAACTGCCCCTATTGATGCTTTCGGCAAAAATCGAGGCAGTTTTTGTTTTTATTGAAATTGACCGATTCAAAACTGATTTCCGATTAAAAGCTTTTAGTATTAAGCTCTTTCACACACAACAAGCCATCTGTTATAAACGCCTGCGGCTTTTCTGTGGCAGGTAATAAGAGTTAAAAGGTCTTTGTCATTTTCAATAAATAAATCGCCTATATCGTCTGATTCAATAATTTTTTTTGCAACAACCCTGTACTCTAACTTGTTCCAAAAATTCTGAATATAAACAGAATCTCCTTCGTTCAAATTAGGAATATTATCAAAAAACACACGTCCGATATATCCCGTATGAGCCGCAAGAACTGCGTTTGTCCCCTTTCCTCCCAGGGGCATTGAGGTGTATGTCAGGTGAGCGGCACCGTACTCCATATTTGCGTCATTTGCGCCCAGGTAAACAGGAATTTCCATATCAATTGAGGGAGCAGACACATAGCCGATACAATTGTTGTATATGCCGTAATCCGAAAGATTAAAGCAAGGATTTGCGTAAGAGCTTTCGTCCTTGAGCAAGTTTCTTTGATTTGTCTTGAGATTTTCGTTATACTTCTGCATATCCTTTAAAAGTCTGTCTAAATCAGGCTTTGTATAAACAGGATAATCGGTGGTTCTTTTGCCGGAGTCATCAATAAGATACCCCTCCTTATCCGTGTTAATTTGCGTATGGTCCTCACCGTCTATTATGTTTACTATACTGTTATCAAAAGCATCGGTTGCTTTTTCCATAGAGATGTTATTGAAAAATATAGAAATAAAAGGAAAAGCCAAAACCCCGGCACCGATTACAAAGACAGAAATTGATACAATAACAAGAATTCTGCGTTTCATATCTATTCCTCCTTGTGTATTTCTGACTTTTTCTTTCTTTTCTTAACAACAGAGATAACAACCATTCCTGCAATAATAAGCAATATAGCGCCTAATACAATTCCGAACATAATATAGCTTATAAATATTCCGCAAAAATAAAATCCGTCGTTTTTGCTCTCGATTGTTTCGGAATAATGGTCATCGTCGCTGTTGTAGCTTGTCCTTTCGCCTCTTACCAGCAGTCGGTGACTGTTAATACCGTAGGGAGTACAGGTTACAAGAGTTATGTAATCTTTACCGCGGACAATTCCAAGGTCAGAAGTATCAGACGGCTCCACAACCTTAATCTGATTTATTCTATACTCATTCACTTTGCCCAATATATGAATATAAAAAGTGTCGCCCTCTTTTAAATCATCAAGGTTAGTAAAGAGAGTTGCATTAGGCAAGCCTGTATGTCCTGCGAGAACGCAGTGAGTACTTTCACCGCCTACAGGCAGAGAAGTATTCACAAGATGACCTACGCCTGATTCAAGTGTTTTTTCTGCTGTACCGTGGTATATTGGCAGATTTACATCAATAGCCGGTATGGTAATATAACCCATTGTACCGTTGCTGTCAAGACTTAAAAGCCGGTCATAGTCAAATTCTTCTGATTGATTCTGTGCGCTTGAAGCGTCAAAAGGGTCGGTTAGGATAACCTTTCCGAATATGGAATTATTATACTTTTGCGCCTGTTCAAGCATCTGGCTGAGGACTTCCTTTGTAGTGTCGTCAACCTTATTATTGTAGTCGGAAACAACCGCAGATTGTCCGAAACTGCTTATTATACTTGTTACAAAAGGATATGCAAGAATACTGAATCCTACAAGAAATATCAAAACAAATAAAAAAGTGGTTAATCTTTTCTTCATTTCAAAGCTCCGTTAAAAAATTGAGGTACGATTTCTCGTACCTCAATTATATTATGTTATGCTTAAATAATCAACAAATGATTAATTATTTAGATTCATTTTTCTTTCTTGATTTGAAGAAAAGGAATGCACCTAAGCCCATAATTGACAAACCAGCAACAACAAATACGATTGAACCGATACCGCCTGTTACAGGAGTAGCAAATTTGCTGTTAGTAACGGTAATCTGATACATACCGTTTGTTGTAGCATTATCCTTTGTTAATTCAACAGTAATTTCATCCTTAAGGAGCTGGTAGTTAGCAGGAGCTTCAATTTCAACTACCTTGTATGTTCCGGGAGCTAAACGCTCGAAGTTTACTAAACCGTTTGTATCTGAAGTCTGCTCGTCAAGAACAACTCCGTCAGTATTCTTAATCTGGAATTTTGCACCTTGAAGTGCTGTTGTTCCGTCTGAATCAACCTTTTTAATCTGAACGCCGTATGTGTAAACATTTACTTCTGTATCTTCAGTCTGATTGCTGTCTGTTGCGTTAGCATACTCAAGGTGTGATTTGTTGGGGTTGCCTGCACTTCCCATAACTGCATTTTCATTAACAGTTGCAAGATATTCAACCTGAATAGTTTTATATCCGTAAATATCAGAAGTTAAGAAAGCAGCTTTTGCTTCAAAAGAAATAACCTTGCCGTCTTTATATTTATCTGTTGCTGTAGAAGCAGCTTCTTTTGTATCAAAAGAACCGGTAACATCGGTTGTTGTATTATCATCTTTTACACCGATAACTTTAACTGTATCTGCATTAAAGGTTAAGCCCTTGGAAATTGTATCCTTAAGTACAAAGCTTGTTAAACGTCCTTCCTCGGTGTTTTCACCAAGTACTGCAGCTTCAAGCTGGAATTTTACATTATCGCCGGCTCTTGTGCCTTTAGCACCCTGTACGTCAATGCTGTCAGCTAATCCGGAACCTGTTACAATGTTCTTATCTGAGCTTGTTGTCTGGAAAACAGCCTTTGGAGAAACCTCTGCTGTGTACTGCCACTCTTTAGCACCGTTGTACATATTAGGAACCTGTACTAATACTGATTCCATACTCTTTACGTTTGTTGGCTTTGCAGTTGGCTTAATAAGATAAAGGCCGTTTTCTTTGCCAACATTAACTGTAAATGTATTGTTGTTGTTGTAGGTAGCAACTATGCCTGTAACCTCACTGGTAATTGTTACATCAGCAGCAACTGATTCACCGCTTGGAGTTTTTGAGAAAGTTGCGCCGCTTACATGTGTATAAACAAGCTTGTTGTCAGACTGTGTAATATCAGCTACCTTATAAACAGTGAATGCAAGCTTTGCTGAATCAATTGTATTTTCGCCTGAGGTGTACTGATTAGTAATAGTTATTACTCTGTCAGTGGTTGAATCAATTGTTACTGCTGCAAAAGCTGACGGAATCATAGCAATTGCCATCATTACAACTAAAAGTGCAGCAATAACTTTTGAAAATGTCTTTTTCATAGTGTTAGTCTCCTTTTTATATTTTATTTATATTTTTTGAATAAACTAAAGGCTTTACGCCCTGTATCGTCTGCTTGGGCGTTTATGCTTTTTGCAGTAAATCAATCCGCAGATACCAAAAGCACAAACTGTGCCGCCAATAATAAACAACATATATGTTCCCGGACCGTCAGTGTTCGGAACAGTAATTTTGTCATTCTGAACGGTATAACTGATTGTGTAGGTCTTTCCCGAGGTTTCCTGCACAACTCCGTTTACCACATCGCCTGCGTTATAATTCATAGGCAAAGTAAACTCAATTGGCTCTGCAAGCAACATATATCCCGATTTATTTTTTGTTTCTGCAAGATAATATTTCTGATATTTTACTTCAGTTTCCGTAGAACCGTTTGCAAAAATCGGAATATTATCAAAGGACGCTTTACCGTCTGAGCCGGTTACGGCAACAACATCATTATTATCGCTGTCCTTTAATGGATCGCTCAGCGTTCCTGTTGATTTATCATAGCTGCGATAAATCTTGAATTCTACGCCACCGAGACCGCTGCCGTTTTTATCTTCCTTGGTAATATTAACATTACCTGTTTTTGTTTGGTTTGCAAAAGCAGGAGCACTACTCAGCTTATTAGCAGATGTAAAGAACTGAGCGTATTCGCTGTCGCTTGCAACCGTTGCAGTCGGCTTGTAATATTCAGGTGTACCGATTATGAGCTCACCGCTTGCGTCGGATGTTACAGTAACCTGAACAAGATAAACGCTTGTATCGGTTGTATAATCAGTATCAGCTATACTGTTTTCAACAAGCTTATAGCGATATACACCTGTTTTTGTGTATTTAAGCATTTCGCCGTTGTTTTGGAAAGTAATATTACCGCCGTTAACGGAGTTAGCTGTTATGCTTCTCTGAGAAGATGTATCAACAATTGATGAATCACCTGCAACACCGGGAAGACCGCTTAATGTAAAGCTGAATTTACTTCCTGTATAATCATTGCCGTCAAGAGTCTTTTTCGCATTTACAACAGCAGTACCTGTTGACTGCTCATTGGTAAATACATATGAAGATGCTGCCGAATTGATTGTACCGTTTACAGTACCTGTAAAGGCATGAGAAGAACCGTTATAGGTATATGCTGAAGGTACATAACCGCTTGTAGGTGTTTCGGTAATCTGATATGTTGCACCCTGTGGAATTCCCTTGATTGTTACAGTATCATTAGCACCAATAGTAAACTTACCGTCAGTTGCAGTTTGTTCGGTAGTATCGCTGTTGAGGGTATAGGCTAAATCATAGGGCTTATAATCAGTTCCGCCGTTTAAATCAACCTTTACTTCAAAAGCGAACTTATCGCTTGTGATGTAACTGTTTCCATCAGCATTCAGAACAAGCTTTTTGAATGACAAGTCACCGTATTTGGGAGTATTGGTGTAATTAACTTCAATAGAAGTTTCTTTGGTTTTCAATCCTTCTTTGTTTGCAAAGGTAAATTGATTGGTTTTTAACCCGGTGCCTGAACCAAGCTTGTTGTTATTATCCAAAAGGTCAATAACTTCCCAGGCGGTATCGTAATTATAAACATCACCCGAGGCTTTTGATTCGGTTACAGTCATTTTACTTCCGGTTTCAAATTCATCAATGTAATCCTTTGTTCCGCCGTTTTTCAGCGTAAATGACGCAGCGTCAGTACCGTCATCATTAGGAACAAAAGTAAATTCCTTGTTGTTTAAAATATCCGTTACAGCCGAACTTAATCCGCTGTTTACGCTTCCCACGTTAACTGTTTTATTAACCTGAAGTTCATTTGACTTAATAACAGGCGTCATTGAGAAAGCAACCTTAAAGTTTGATTCAATAAGACCTCTTTCCATATAGAATACTGTCATATCGTATGTCTTATTGGGATCAAGATTCTTATATGTTCCGTTGCCGTTTGACTCAAATCCGAAATTCTTTACTACCGTACCCGTTTGACCGTCATAATAGTTTGCATTTACATTATCTGCAGTAGCCTGCATTGTTGCAAAATTAATACTGCCCGAAGCCTGCTTGTGGCTTCCGCCCAAGTCAAGCACAAGCTGTGATGTATTTGTGTCAGGGTCAGTAATATAAACCCAAAGGTCATCGTCACCGCTGTAATCAAACTTTACATCCTGACTGCCTGTGGAGCCTGAGCCGCCCCATGATGTGCCATTATAATGACCGGAACCGTCTTTTGAGCCGTCAAGATAATAGCCTTCAACGCCTAAATTAAGGTTGGCTGTCTGAGTGCCTGCATTGTTGTTAAAAATAACGTATTTTGCTCCGGTTGGTATAGAAATTTTGTAATTGTCCTGACCGTAAGCATTGGTTTCGTATTTTGTCATTGCGGTGCCCGGCCATGCAGCACCGACATCACTGCTGTCATCGAAGAAGTAAGCATAAACACTGCCCCAATTAAGACTGTTGGTAAATTTAATTATTGAGCTGTCATAACTGCTGCCGCCGCCGCCAATCTTTCCGTTTTCAGGAACACGGAAGTCCATATCTAGCCTAATACCAAAGCCGTAGTCAAGATTTGAATTTCCCTGACGTCCGCTGTCATAAGATGCATTGTTGAAAGGGAATATACCTTTGCCGGATGTGCCGTCATGCATAAAGTATTTAACACCGTCTTCTACGGCATAACTGCTGCCGCTTCCATACCTGACAGCTGTGGGTTGACCGTTATTCCATGCGAAATAAACATTGTCGTTTCCGTTTGTAGAATCAAAGCTGTAAGTAGTTACCTCATTGTCGCCGGTTCCGGTGACTGTCTTTTTAAACGGAAAAAAGGAATTAACTACTTTACCTATACTTCTGCCGCTTGAGCGCTTAGTAGTGGTAAGCCAATCCGCATCAAAATAAGGCATAAGGTCTCCGCTGCCGGTTTTGATATTGCCATGACTGTCAAGGCTCTGAGCTGCAAGGCCTTGAACCGATTGATTATAATTGTCTAGTGCATTAGAATTATTCGGTGTGTAATGGAAATTACCAAGACTGCTGGTAGCAGTGCTGTAAGGACCGCCGTGGTTGCCTTCATTATAAGCATCTGATGTATTACAAAAGTTGCCGAAATACAAGGGATAACTGGAAGTGCTTCCTATTTTTTTGTTTATTTCTTCATTAAAATTGTAAAACGGATACCAGTTATCTCTTGAACCGCTTTTTCCTGTTCCAGCCTGAATGGGATTAAGCCAACCATTGTTGATTTCTTCGTCAGATAAATAATCATAATAGGTTGCCTTAACGCCTGCAATGTTACTTGGAAACTCATTGACAGCATTATAGACGTTTTCATTATCAGCTGTACTTACAGCAGAATCATCAACTGCTTTTGATACAGATGAGTCGGTTTCAGCCGCGCTTACCATGTTTACCGAAAACAAAGAAACTACACTTGTACTAAGCACTGTAAGCATCAGCATTACAGGCAAGATTCGGTTAGTCAGCACACAAGACTTTTTAAATAAATGCCACACTTTTTTTCCTCCTTTGTTCAAATTTACAGCTAAGCTGCATTGATTATAATTTTCAGCCATACACTACCAAAACCAAAATAGCTGTACCATAAGATACTTTATGACCAAAAATCATTTATTAAATAATACACCTTTTTTTAAGTAATTTGTTTCCGTAAAAGAAATATAATTTATTTGAAAATTTGTGTGTTATCAGATTAAATATTTGGATACACAACGCATATTTTAAACATGGCAAAATATGGCAAAAAAATGGCTTTATGCCTAATTTTTTATAAAACACACCTGTTTATCCTTAGATTTTATTTTGTTAATTTATAACAAAATTAAAAAATGTTATAGTAAAAAGTTCTATATGTAATTTATTAAAAATTTAAGTCTAATGACTGATTTTTTCACGCTTATATCTTACGCACAAAACAATAAAGCATCTGCTAAAAAGCAGATGCTTTAATGCACCAAAAAAATAAAAAGAGAAAGGAGATTGTATGGCAAAACAACAATCTTTAAAATGAAAGGAAACAAAAATGAATTATAATAGGAGAACAAAATAAATCATTTATTTGTTGTATATATGTTAACATATATTATACATAATTTCAAGTACTTTTTAAAAATTTTTTTATAATTTCACAAAAGAAAAAGTACATATATTCTATATTAGAAATTTTACACTATTTATATTCTTAAAAAAGAAAAATAACCCCAAATTTGGGGTTATCAGTAAACATATTGCACAAAATCAAAGCAAAAATTTTGTGAGCATAAATCATTCAATATTTTCTTTTTCAGAGCAATCGCCCATTCTTCTGTAACGGTTATATCTTGCGTTAAGAAGCTCATCTGTGGGCATAGCCATATTTTTCTCAAAGGTTCTGCTAATCAGAAGCTTTAAGCTTTCAAACATATTCTGGTTATCAGCCTTAGGCTCTCTAACAATACGCTCGATTACTCCTAAATCAAACAAATCCTTCGCCGTCATTTTAAGACATTCCGCAGCCTCCGGTGCCTTTGTACTGTCTTTCCATAAAATACTTGCACAGCCCTCGGGCGATATTACCGAATACACAGAATTTTCAAGCATCCATACTTCATCGGCAACAGCCAACGCCAAAGCTCCGCCGCTTCCGCCTTCGCCGATAAGAATTGAAAGAATAGGCGTTTTAAGAGTCATCATTTCCATAAGATTTTCTGCAATTGCCTGACCTTGTCCTCGCTCCTCTGCTCCTATACCGCAGAAAGCGCCGCTTGTATCAACAAGGCAAAGTACGGGACGATGAAATTTTTCAGCCTGTTTCATTAAACGCAGAGCTTTTCTGTAACCCTCAGGGTGTGCAGAACCAAAGTTGCGTTCCATTCTTTCTTTTGTATTTCTTCCTTTTTCAAGTCCGATTACAGTTATTGGCATATCATAAAGCATCGCAATTCCGCCGACTACTGCTTTATCATCGGAAAAGCGTCTGTCGCCGTGACATTCAAAAAAGCTGTCCTGAAAAAGGTGGGAAATATAGTCAACTGCCATAAGTTTGTGTGCATCTCTTGCCGCAAGAACTTTATCATAAGCAGACATTATTCTCCCTCCTTTTCTGTGTAACCGTGCATAAGCAAAAGCTTAACCAATGTTTTCTTTAAATCTTCTCTCTTGACTACTGCGTCAATAAATCCCTTTTCCAAAACAAACTCAGCCGTCTGGAAGTCCTTAGGAAGCTTCTGACGAATAGTTTGCTCAATAACTCTCGGGCCGGCAAAGCCGATAAGAGCGTTTGGCTCGGAAATTATAATATCTCCCTCCATTGCAAAAGAGGCTGTAACTCCGCCTGTTGTAGGGTCAGTAAGAACAGTTATGTAAAGCAATCCGGCGTCACTGTGACGTTTTACTGCTCCTGATGTTTTCGCCATTTGCATAAGGGACAATATTCCCTCCTGCATTCTTGCTCCGCCTGAAACAGTACAAACCACAATCGGCAGACTGTTTTTGGTGGCATATTCAAAAGCTCTTGTTATTTTTTCTCCCGTAACGGTTCCCATACTGCCCATTATAAACATAGGATTCATAACGCACATCACAACGTCAATACCGTTCATTAACGCACGTCCCGTTACAACGGATTCCTTTTCCCCTGTTTTTGCCTTTGCGGTTTCAAGCTTTTTATCATAGTTTGGAAAGTCAAGAATATTTGTACTTTCAAGGTCTTTGTCAAATTCCTGAAAAGAGCCTTCGTCCGTAAGCAAAGCAATTCTTTCTCTTGCGCTCATTTTAAAATGATGTCCGCATTTTGTGCAGATATGCAGGTTTTCCTCCATATCGGTTGCAAGCAGCATTGTATTGCAGCCGGGACATTTTATCCACATTGCATCAGGCACAAAAGGTCTGTTTTGCTCTGAACCTTCCACAGAAGCTTCCAATTCGTTTTTAGGCTTTATAAAAGTAAAAAAATCCAATATAAGTCGCCTCTATTCTTTAATCATTTTGTTTACGTTCTTCCTCAAACTTAGCCATAAAATCAGTAGTGTATGTACCGTCAATAAATTCGGGAGATGAAAGTATCTCTATCATCAAATCACGGTTATGCTTTATTCCGCTGATGCTAAGCTCCGATAATGCCATTTTCATTTTTCTGATTGCAAGCTCTCTTGTTCTTCCCTGAACAATCAGCTTTCCTATCATAGAATCATAAAAGGGCGGTACGGAATAATCCTGATAAATTGCAGTATCAAAGCGTACAAAAGAACCGCCCGGAATATGCAGTCCTGTAATCTTTCCGCAGCTCGGACGGAAATCATGCTCCGGATCCTCAGCGTTAATGCGACATTCGATAGTATGTCCGTGCATAAATATACTGTCCTGAGTTCTTGAAAGCTTGCAGCCTGCGGCAATTCTTATCTGCCACTGAACAATCTCAAGTCCTGTTACCATTTCCGTAACACCGTGTTCAACCTGTAAACGGGTGTTCATTTCCATAAAATAGAAATTTTTATCCTTATCAAGCAAAAATTCAACCGTACCTACGCTGTTGTAATTAACAGCTCTTGCGGCTTTTATTGCGACCTCGGACATTGCTTTTCTGATATTATCGTCAATTACACTTGAGGGACTTTCCTCAATAAGCTTTTGATTTTTTCTTTGAACTGAACATTCACGCTCGCCAAGACACACAACATTTCCGTGTTTATCGCACAAAATCTGCATTTCTATATGCTTTACTGGAAATAAGAATTTTTCTATATATAAAGCTCCGTCGCCGAAAGCGCTTTCCGCCTCTGCGTGAGCCTGATTATAAGCATTTTCAAATTCCTCAATGGAATCTACCCTGCGTATGCCTCTTCCGCCGCCGCCTGAACGAGCCTTAATAAGCAGAGGAAAACCGATTTTCTCTGCTTCCTGCTTAGCCTGCTCAAGACTTTCAAGCACGTCTGTTCCCGGTGTTACCGGTACGCCTGCATTACGCATTGTTTTTCGAGCCATATCCTTATCTCCCAAAAGGGAAATCATCTTTGAAGTCGGACCGATAAATTCAATATTGCACTGTTCGCAAAGAGAAACGAACTTTGCATTTTCCGAAAGCAGTCCGTAACCGGGATGAATAGCCTGAGCGCCGCTCTCTATGGCAACCGTTAAAATTGCAGGAACATTAAGGTAGCTGTCCGAAACCTTTGAAGGACCTATGCAGTAGCTTTCATCTGCAAGCTGAACGTGCATTGAATCTCTGTCTGCCTCGGAATAAACGGCAACGGTTGAAATGCCCATTTCACGACACGCACGGATTATTCTTACTGCTATTTCACCACGATTTGCAATTAATATTTTTGAAAACAATTTATGTCACATCCAAAATTATTATTTATTTTCAACAAGTGCAAAGGAAAGCTCGGCGCTTACACAAAGTTTTCCGTTTACATAACCCTTAGCGTCAATAAAATAAAAGGCTCCTCTGTTTTTTGTCAAGGTGCAGACGCTTTCCAGCGTATCTCCGGGTTTTACAACATTTTTAAACTTTACATTGTTCATTTTTGTAAAATATGGTGTGCAGCCCTTTGCCTTATCCGAAAGAAGAACACAGCTTGACTGTCCCATCATTTCACAGAGAATAACTCCCGGAACAACAGGATTGCCCGGAAAATGCCCCTTTAAAAAGAACTCGTCGCCTGTAATTGTGTATTTTCCCTTTGAGGTGTTTTCGTCGATAATTTCAGCCTCATCAACCAAAAGCATATTATCACGATGAGGAAGTATCTCCATAATTTCCTGTTTATTCATTATTCAGTCTCCGTTCAAATACAATATAAATATTATGTTTCTGATTGAATTCAGCGTCAGCTGATTTTGAAAAGCGGCTGACCGTACTCTACAATATCGCCGTTATTAACGTATATCTCTGCAATAGTACCGCTCTGGTCTGCCGTAATTTCATTCATAAGCTTCATAGCTTCAATAATGCAAACTACATCTCCCTTATTAACCTTTTGTCCCACTGTTACAAAAGGACTGCTTTCAGGTGAAGCAGCAGCGTAGAATACGCCTACCATAGGTGCTTTGATTGTGTTTGCCGCAGTCTGTTCAGGCTGTTCTGACGCAATTTGCGGTGCAGATGCTTCCTGCAAAGGCTGAGGTACAGCCGCCGGAGCAGCAGGAGCGTTGCCCGTATTTACGGCAAAGGTATTAACCGGTGCCGCAGCAGGCTTTTCAAGGCGAATGCTGCCACCCTTTTCGTCTGTTAATTCCATAACCGCAAGCTGTGAATCTTCCAATATTTCAATAAGTTGTTTTATCTGGTCAAGTGAATACATATTTTCAGTCCTTTCAAATAGGAAATGCAATCAGCAGAAATGTAATTATTCTTTATAGGCTTTAAATAACACACAGGCATCGTGTCCGCCGAAGCCGAGATTTGTTGAAGCTGCAACGTCGATTTTCTTTTCAACTGCCTTACTGCCTATTGTATAGTCAAGGTCGCACTCGGGGTCAACATTTGTTGTTCCGATTGTAGGCGGAATTTTTCCCTCTTTAACTGCAAGCACTGCAACAATTGCCTCAACTGCGCCGGTTGCACCCAGCATATGTCCTGTCATCGACTTTGTTGAACTGATTGCCGCCTTTTTAGCCTGCTCGCCCAAGGCTTTTTTAATAGCCATTGTTTCCGTAACATCGTTCATATGTGTGCTTGTACCGTGAGCGTTAATATAAATGCTGTCATTTTCAGATACATTTCCTTCTTCAAAAGCAAGCTTAATTGCATTTGCAAGTCCGTCTGCCTCCGGGTCGGGAGCTGTAACATGATAAGCGTCGCAGGTATTGCCGTAGCCTATAAATTCAGCGTAAATCTTTGCTCCTCTTGCCTTTGCGTGCTCAAGCTCTTCAAGCACCAGCATTCCTGCTCCTTCACCCATTACAAAACCGTTTCGGTCAACGTCAAAGGGAATAGACGCACGTTTCGGATCCTTGGTTGTTGAAAGCGCCTTACAGTTTGCAAAGCCTGCAATTGTCAAAGGATGAATAACAGCCTCTGCACCACCTGCAATAATAACGTCTGCGTAGCCGTCCTTAATTGCGTGGAATGCCTCTCCTACTGCGTTTGCGCCTGTTGCACAGGCTGAAACAGGAGCAAGTGAAGGTCCTTTTGCTTTATATTCAATAGCAATTCTGCCTGCTGCAATATTGCCTATCATTTTTGGTATAAAGTGCGGAGAAACCTTTCTTGAACCGCCCTTTAAAAAGTTTTCGGTATTTTCAACGAAAGTAATAAGTCCGCCGATTCCTGCGCCTACATATACTCCGAAGCGTGTTTCATCAACAGTTCCCAGAACGCCGCTGTCCTCAACTGCCTGTGCCGCTGCACCTAAGGCATACTGACAATACAAATCGGTTTTTCTCACTTCTCTTTTTTCTATGTACTTAACAGGGTCAAAATCCTTAACCTGACCTGCAACGTGAACAGGCAAATCGGAAGTATCAAATCTGCTGATTGTGTCAATGCCGCAAACGCCGTCGCACATATTGTTCCAGGTTTCTTCAATATTATTTCCAACCGGTGTAATAGCGCCAAGACCGGTTACAACTACTCTTCTCATACTAAATACTCCTTTTTATTACATTGCCATTCCGCCGTCAACACGGATAACCTCGCCTGTTACATATGAGGATTCCTCACTGCAAAGGAAGGAAATTACATTTGCCACGTCCTCAGGCAAGCCGATTCTCTTCATAGGAATACCTGCTGACATTTCTTTTCTTACCTTTTCGGGAAGTACTCCTGTCATACTTGTATCAATAAATCCGGGAGCAACAGCGTTTACGGTAATTCCTCTGCCTGCAAGCTCCTTGGCAACAGATTTAGTCATTCCGATTATTCCTGCCTTTGACGCAGAATAATTTGCCTGACCTGCGTTGCCGTTTATTCCTACAATTGAAGCCACGTTAACGATTTTTCCGCTTCTTTTTCTCATAAAGTGAGAATATGTATGCTTAATCATATTAAAAGCGCCCTTGAGGTTTACATTGATAACAGCGTCAAAATCGCTTTCCACCATTTTGAGAACAAGCTTATCGCGGGTAATACCTGCGTTGTTTACAAGAATATCAATAGAACCGAAGTCCTCGATGATTTTTTCAACAGTTGCCTTTGATTCTTCAAAATTTGAAACATCACAGTAATAAAGCTCTGTTTTTACGCCTAAAGCCTCTACCTTTTCCTTTGCGGCTTTGCCTTCGCTTTCATCACCAACATATACGATTGCAATATTTGCACCCTGACTTGCAAGCTTAAGTGCAACTGCTTCGCCTATACCTCTTGAGCCGCCGGTTACAACAGCTGTTTTATTTTCAAGACTCATAAATATTCTCCTTTATCCTTTGTAAATTTGGTTTATATTTCAAGTGCGTCAAGGTCTTCTTTATTTTCCACCTTTACAGCCTTAACATCCTTGTTAATTCTCTTGATTAGCCCTGTCAGCGTTTTTCCCACGCCCACCTCAATAAAGGTGTCAACTCCCTGCTCAATAAGGTTTTCAACGGTTGTCTGCCATTTTACAGGATTTTCAACCTGGGACTTAATCAGCATTTTGTAATCGCCTGAATAAGGCTGTGCAGTAAAGTTTGAATAAACGGGAACACAAGGCTCTGAAATTGTTTTATCCTGTAAATATTCGTAAAGACCGTCAGCCGCCTCGCTCATAAACGGTGAGTGAAAAGCACCGCTTACAGCCAGCTTTTTGGCTCTGCCCTTTGCCTGTGAAACTGCGTCTGTTACTGCGTCTGCATTTTCCTCGGTTGTTGCAACAACCGTTTGTGCAGGACTGTTGTAATTAACAGGATATGTTTTTTCAAATTTTGCGCATATTTCCTCTGTCTGCTCGGGAGTAATTTTCATTACGGCAAGCATAGTTCCCTTATTCTTTTTTGCAGCCTCATCCATAAGGCATCCTCTTTTGCATACAAGCTTAAAAGCAAGTTCGGCAAAAAGAAGGAGGGTGCGGCAGAAT
>CAMFFI010000007.1 GCA_945949625.1 uncultured bacterium
ATTAATGACTTTTCAATAGAATTGAGTCGATAATTTTATGACATTTCAAATTATGCCGATTTATATTTTGCTTATTCCCTTATTTGTAAATCAATTCATTGTTGACAGTTTCCAATGCTCTGTTGCGGATTGAGTTCATCTTGCGTATCCATTCTGTTTGGTTTTCAGTTTTTAGCTGTTCGGTCACATTTTCTTTTTCGGATAGTTGCTTTACAAGCGTTGCAAACAGTTCATTCGCCTGTCTATCAATATCTGATAGATAGTCCACAAACTTGCCGGAAGTCAGCAGATTATAATATTTTATCTTGTGGTATCGGAGTAAATAATTTTTATGCCGCTGTCCGAAAACACCGATTTCGCATTTCGGTTGTTTAGGCAGCTTTAAGTTAGGCAAAAGATAGTCGCCTTGTTGAGTGTAATTAATTTTAGTATTTGTCATAATGTTGACCTCCAAAAATATTTTTTAGTCGGACAAACGATAATCGAATTTAGGTTGTTTTTTAGTATTTTGCGTGCAACTCTTAAAAATGACTGCACTTTTGAATTTTTAAGCGTTGATTAAGCCGCTTACTGACTGCATTTTTGACAGCACTTTTGACTGCGATTGACAGCGATTTTGACAGCACTTTATCTTAATTCAAGTGTTTTCAAGTTTACTCAAATAAAATGAGCAACAGCTCATAACCCCAGTATTTAAGCCATTTTAGAGCATTTTAAGAAAATTTGGCAAAAAATAAACGGTGGTTAAAAAACCACCGTTTTTGGTCGAGGTGACAGGACTTGAACCTGCGGCATCTTGGTCCCAAACCAAGCACTCTACCAAACTGAGTTACACCTCGAAATATTGTTTTTTTAAAGCCTTATCATTATACAGTAACATTTTTCAATTGTCAAGAGGATTGTTTTATTTTTCTACTTGTTTTTTAATGCTAAATTTTGTATAATAATATGGTATGAGTGTTTTTTATAATGAAAATTTTAAAAGGATGGTTAAGATGAGGAAAGGTTTAAAGCTTTTCGGCATAATTTTTTCTGCAGTTATGCTGATTTTTACGTCTTCTTTTTCGGCTTTTTGTGCTGAAAATCATTATTACATAAAAGAATTAAAAATGAATATAGATTTGCCTGACGAAATGGTGGCAATTACCCGGGAAAGTGCGGAAACTGATAGATATTTTTCTGTTTTCGGTCTGGATTATGAAACCACTATGAAAAATTTTGAAAAATCCAATATTTATTTGCAGGGAATGTATGAGGACAGTTCAAGGATTTTTACCGTTACAATGGTTTCGGATGAAAACAGCCAAAATATCGGCAATTATCACGAGCTTAACGACGACCAGCTTGTTGATGTTGAAAATTCCTTTTTGTCTGAACAGGAATATACAAGCTGTACTATGCAGAGATACAACGATTATGTTTTTATGGATTTGCAGTTTAAAACAGAAAGCGACGGGCAGACTGTTTATGCAAATCAATGCAATACGGTTGTAAACGGAAATAATATTACCCTTACGTTTCAGCCTTCAAAAAACAGCCAGCTTACAAATGCCGATTATCAGACTATGTCGGCAGTACTTCAAAGCATAGAATTTTCCGACAGAAATTCCTTAACTCCTTTAAGCGTTATTGAAAAGCCGGTGTTTTGGTACGCTGTAATCGGATTTGTGCTTGTTGCCGTAATTTTAATAATTGTGGTTAAGGTGTTGCTTAACAGAAGAAGCAGAAAACGCCGCAGTGATGAGAAAAAAACCGAGAAAAAAATCCGCAATCAGGAGATTCTGAAGGAGCTTGCACAGGAATTTACCACGCCGGCAGTAAACGATGTTTCCGACAGCAAGAGTTCTTATGATGAAGAGCCTGCATCACCCGGCGAAGAAAGTGCAGAGGATATTATAAAGCAATTCAGAAATTCCGAGTATTCTGAAAAGCTCAGAAAAAGCCAAGTCGCCGCTTATAATGAAACAAAATATGAGGAAGAAATAGATATTGATAATATACGGGTTGCATCACAGGAGGCAAGTGTAAAAACCGAAAGCAATATACCGTTGTCATCCAAACAGGAAAATCCGGTTTTGAGAATTGTAACCCCTGATGATGAAGCTTCCGATGAGGAAAGCGTTTCGGCTGACAGTAAAACCAATGAAAATTCTTCCGAAAATCCCGTCAAAAATATTTCCGATGAAGAAATTGACGATTATGACGAGAGCTTGGAGAATGACGAAGATTACGATGATTACGACGAATATGACGAATATGATGAAGATGATTACGACTATGAAGAAGACGACCTTGAAGATAATAACGAAGTAATCGGAAGCGAAGAAAGCTTTGAACAAAGCGAGGATTATTTTGACGAGGCGTTGGATAAGGAAGAAGTATATTCAAGAACAAATGTTGAAGATGAGGATAAGTATGACGAAAGCCGAAAGATTTCAATAGACCCGCAAAAGGCTAAAAGAAAGGCAAAAACAGCAGGTGCAGTTGTATTAAACGGTATTTTGATTTTCTTAAACGGAGTTAAGTCGTTCTTTATTCACCTTGGATATTTCTTTACGAATTTAGCAAGACTTATTAACAGAACATATAAAAGACACAAGCATAAAAAGGCAGAAATGAAAAAGCGCCGTCAGCAGGAGGAGGCTCGCCGCAGAAGACAGGAAAATCTTCAGCGCAAACAGCAAAGAAATCTGGAGAAGGACGCTAACGGACTTGTAAAGGTTCACAGCCAAAGGAATTCTTCAACACATCGTCCTGCCGAACGGAGAAATTCAAGCAGAACAAGCGGTACAAACAGACCAAGCAGACCAAGCAGACCAAGCAGTACAAACAGAACAAGACGATAAATTAAGGATGTATTTATGGACAGCTTACTGATAAAAAATGCAAGGGTAATTGACCCGTCGCAAAATCTGGATACGCAGACGGATATTTATGTAAAAGACGGTGTTATTGCAATGCTGGGCGGAGAAATTCCCCAATGCGATAACATAATAGACGGAGAAAACCTTATAGCAGCACCGGGACTTGTTGATATGCACGTTCATTTGCGTGACCCGGGACAAACTCAAAAGGAAGATATTATAAGCGGCTGTAATGCAGCGGCGGCAGGAGGAGTTACAAGCTTGCTTGCAATGCCGAACACAATTCCGACTGTGGACAACGGAGAAACGGTAGAATATATTTTAGAAAAATCAAAAAACGCAAACAGCAAGGTTTACGTTGCCGCAAGCATAACAAAAGGACTGAAAAGCAAGGAAGCCTGCGATTTAAAAGAGCTTAAATATGCAGGTGCAATTGCATTGTCAGATGACGGCAGACCTGTGGAAAATACAGCAATTCTCAGAAATGCAATGATTGCCGCTCCCGAATTGAATATGACCGTAGTTGCCCATTGTGAAGATTTGTTTCTTGCAGATAAAGGCAAGATTAACGAGGGAAAGGTATCAAAGCAGTTAGGAGTAAAGGGTATTCCAAAGGCTGCCGAGGACTGCGGAACAGCAAGGGAAATTGCTCTTGCAGCGGCAGATAATGTTCCCATTCACATATGCCACGTCAGCACAAAAACCTCTGTTGATTTAATAAGAGACGCTAAGAACAGAGGGGTAAAGGTTACGGCGGAAACTGCACCTCATTACTTCACCTTCACGGAACAGGAGCTTTTAAAAAAAGACGCAGATTTCAGAATGAATCCGCCGTTGAGAACAGAGGAAGACAGGCTGGCTGTAATTAAGGGCTTGCAGGACGGAACGCTTGACGCAATCGCAACAGACCACGCACCTCATACACCGGAGGAAAAAGCCGATTTTGTATCTGCTCCCAACGGTTCAATAGGAATGGAAACCTCATTAAGCGCAGGTATTACAAGCCTTGTGTCAACAGGCTTGCTTACAATAAATCAGCTTATTGAAAAGATGAGCACAAACCCTGCAAGAATACTCAAAATTTGCGCAGGAACACTTAAAATCGGCGCACCTGCCGACATTGTGCTTTTTGATATTAACGAAAAGTGGACGGTTGACCCGGATAAATTACACGGAAAAAGCAAGAACACACCATTTAAAAATATGACCCTTCAAGGCAAGGTGAAATATACAATAAAAGACGGCGAGGTCGTTTATAAACAATAAAACGGAGGATAAAATTATGGCAAAAAAAGGCGATTTGCTTTCAGTAAGAAAGGATATACGAGTTGTTGACGCAACAATTCGCGACGGAGGACTTTGTAACAATTTCAGATTTGACGATAAATTTGTCAAGGATTTGTACGAGGCAAATGTTAAAGCCGGCGTTGACTATATGGAGTTCGGCTACAAAGCGTCAAAGGAAATATTTAATGAAAAGGATTTCGGCAAATGGAAATTCTGTAATGACGCAGACATCAGAAAAATAGTAGGCGATAACAAAACAAAGCTTAAAATCGCAGTTATGGCTGACGTAGGAAGAACCGATTTTGAAAAGGACATTATTCCCAAAAAGGACAGTCCCATTGACCTTATCAGAATTGCTACATATATCAATACAATTCCCGCAGCAGTTGAAATGATTGAGGACTGTGCAAAAAAAGGCTATGAAACAACAATTAACATTATGGCTGTTTCAAAAGCAAATACGGAGGATATAATTACTGCTCTTGATATTCTGGGCAACAGCAGCGTCAATGCTTTTTATATAGTTGACAGCTACGGCGCCTTATATCCCGAGCAGGCGCGCCGTCTTGCAGAGCTTTATTGTGAAAAAGCAGAGCAGTACAAAAAGAGCGTGGGTATTCACGCTCACAACAACCAGCAGCTTGCTTTTGCAAATACAATTGAGGCTATGACTCAGGGCGTAAGCTATCTTGACGGTACTGTTGACGGAATGGGCAGAGGTGCAGGCAACTGTGCTCTGGAGCTTTTGCTTGGTTTCCTTAAAAACCCGAAATACAAGGTTGACCCGATTCTTAAAATTATTGAGCAGCATACTCACAAGCTCAGGGAAGACGGCGTAAAATGGGGATATGACATTCCCTATATGCTGACAGGTCAGTACAACACTCATCCCCGTCCTGCAATATCTTTTGTAAAGGACGACAGAAAAGACTACTACAAATTTTCCAATGAGCTTTATGATATAATTAACAGCTGATTTAAGACAGGAGAGATTAACGTGTCACTTGATAGATTGATTGAAAAAATCGCAGAAAAACAAAACCCCACAGTTGCCGGACTTGACCCTAAGCTTGATTATATTCCCTCTTACATAAAGGAAGATTGCTTTGCAAAATACGGCAAAACACTTGAGGGTGCGGCACAGGCTTTGCTTGTATTCAACAAAGGACTTATTGACGCTTTGTGCGACGTTGTTCCTGCCGTAAAGCCCCAGGCTGCATATTATGAAATGTACGGCTGGCAGGGCGTAAGAACATTGGCTGAAACAATTAAGTATGCCCAATCAAAGGGTATGTTTGTTATGACAGACGGCAAGCGTAACGACATAGGCTCTACAATGGAGGCTTACGCAACGGCTCATTTAGGCGAAACAGATGTAGAGGGCGAAAGTCTTGAGGCTTTCGGTGCAGACGCTTTGACTGTCAACGGCTATTTAGGCAGTGACGGAATCAAGCCCTTGCTTGATATTTGCAAAAATAAGGATAAGGGTATTTTTGTTCTGGCAAAAACCTCTAATCCAAGCTCGGGAGAATTACAGAACCTTAGCCTTGCAGACAGCGGTGAAACAATTTATGAGCATATGGGCAGAATGTGCGAAGGCTGGGGAAAAGAAGTTATGGGAAAATACGGCTATTCCGGCGTAGGCGCTGTTGTAGGCGCAACATATCCCCAACAGCTTAAGGAGCTTCGTGAAAAGCTGAGCACAACATTTTTCCTTGTACCCGGCTACGGTGCACAGGGCGGCGGTGCAGAGGATGTAAAATATGCCTTTGACAAAAACGGCTTAGGCGCTGTTATTAATTCAAGCCGAGGTATTATGTGCGCATATAAAAAGCAAAATGTTCCGGAGGAAGATTTTGCACAGGCGGCACGTAACGAGGCTGTCAGAATGAGGGATGAAATTCTTAATACAATAGGCGAAATAAAAATATAATGCAGTTAATAACATAGATGGTGAGGAAATTGAATATTGTAATTAATATAAATTCTAAATATTTATTTCCTGCAAGGACAATGCTTTTTTCATTGGCAGAAAATTATAAGGAAGAATTGAATGTGTTTTGTTTGCACAGAGACCTTTCGCAAAAGGAAATAGACGGCTTAGGCAAATTTATTGCACAAAAATGTCACGGAAAGCTTAATGCCATAAATATGGGCGAAAAATACAGTGATATGCAGAGTACTATTCCGCACATATCAATTGAAGCGTATTTTCGCTTGGATGCCGTACATATGTTGCCGGACAGCGTGGACAGATTTTTGTATCTTGACTGCGACCTTATAGTTAACGGTGATATAACCGAATTTTATCATCAATCTTTTGATGGCAACTTGATTGTTGCGTGTCCCGATTTAGGAATAGTAAATGAAGATTATTTAAACAATCTAAAGCAAAGAGATTTTCATTTTGCAGACGGACATATATATTTTAATTCTGGTGTGATTTTATTCAATGCCGAAAAAATCCGTCATACTTTTACAATTGAAGATATACACAGCTATGTAGAGCGGTATAAGGATAAACTAATCTATATGGATCAGGATTTATTGAATGTTATTTACACCGGAAAGATTAAATATGCAGATGGAAATATTTATAATTTTCAATCGCATCCTTATGTTGAAATAGGATTAGATGATATAAGAGAAAAAAACATTGTTTTAGTTCATTTTTGTCACCATGTAAAGCCGTGGAATTACAGAAGGTTCAGCAAATCTAAATGGCTTTTCTGGAAATATGCAAAAAATGTGGGAGGAAGCAGTAAGGGAAAATATTTATTATTTAGGGCTTTTAATCCGATTTGCAGTTTCATATGGAAAAATGTAAGGGAGTTATATGTGAAAATTTTTGATTCATAAGACATTAGTACAATATATATTTAAACTTTTTAACAATATTATGAATTATTATTATATCTGCTTGTTGACTTTGTCGAAGATTAAGCGTATAATTTAAACGTATAGGCAATTTGCCATAGATTGACAATTGCTATTCTAAACTGAAAATTAATTAAGGGAGTTTTTAATATGTCAAGAGTTTATAATTTCTCGGCAGGTCCTTCAATGCTGCCGGAAAGCGTTCTTAAAAAAGCAGCTGCTGAAATGCTTGATTATGAGGGCAGCGGACAGTCCGTTATGGAGATGTCACACCGTTCAAAGATTTACGGCACTATTATTGAGGGTGCAGAGGCTCTGTTAAGGGAAGTAATGAATATTCCCGATAACTACAAGGTACTGTTCCTTCAGGGCGGCGCTTCAACACAGTTTGCGGCTATTCCCATGAATCTTATGACAAAGAACGGCAAGGCTGATTATATTGTTACAGGTCAGTGGGCTAAAAAAGCATACAAAGAGGCTGCACGCTACGGCGATGTAAAGGTAGTTGCTTCTTCAGAGGATAAAACCTTTACCTATATTCCAAAGACAGATAAGTCTATGTTCCGTGAAGACGCAGACTATGTATATATTTGTATGAACAACACAATTTACGGTACCGTTTATCACCAGCTTCCCGATACAGGCGATATTCCTCTTGTTGCAGATATTTCTTCCTGCATTCTTTCAAGACCTATCGACGTATCAAAGTTCGGCGTTCTTTACGCAGGCGCACAGAAGAATATGGCTCCTGCCGGTTTGACTGTTGTAATTGTTCGTGAGGACCTTATAGGAAACGCTATGGAAATGACTCCTACAATGCTTAACTGGAAAACTCACGCTGATAACGGTTCAATGTTCAACACACCTCCTTGCTATACAATTTATATTGCAAAGCTTGTTCTTGAATGGATTAAGAACGAAATCGGCGGACTTGACAAGATGTATGAGCTTAATCAGAAGAAAGCAGACCTGCTTTATAATTTCCTCGACAGCTCAGAGCTTTTCAAGGGTACCGTTGTTGCTGAGGACCGTTCTCTTATGAATGTTCCTTTTGTTACAGGTGATGCCGATATGGACGCAAAATTTGTTAAGGAAGCAACCGAAAACGGTTTTGTAAACATTAAAGGTCACAGAACAGTAGGCGGTATGCGTGCGTCTATTTACAACGCTATGCCTTATGAGGGCGTTGAAAAGTTAGTTGAGTTTATGAAAAAATTTGAGGCAGAAAATAAATAATTTGATAATAAAAAGAGAGCAGGTATCAGAATGTATAATATTTTGACTTTAAATAAAATTTCTCCTGTTGGCACAAGCCGTTTGGGAGAAAACTACACCTTCGGCGATAATGTTGAAAATCCCGACGCAGTTTTAGTACGTTCCGCTTCAATGCACGAAATGGAAATGCCACAGTCACTTCTTGCAATTGCAAGAGCAGGCGCAGGCACAAACAATATTCCCGTTGCAGATTGTGCAAACAAGGGTATTGTAGTGTTTAACTCTCCCGGAGCAAACGCTAATGCTGTTAAGGAGCTTGTTATTGCAGGCTTGCTTTTAAGCTCAAGAAAAATCGTTGACGGTATCAAGTGGGCAGAAACCTTAAAGGGCAACGGCGACGCTGTGGGCAAAATGGTTGAAAAGGGCAAGAGCCAGTTCGTAGGTCCTGAAATTAAAGGAAAAACCCTTGGAGTTATCGGACTTGGAGCTATCGGTATTTTAGTTGCAAATGCAGCAGTTTCTTTAGGTATGAAGGTTATCGGCTTTGACCCGTTTATGTCAGTAAACAACGCTCTTAAGCTTGAGCATCATGTTACTTTAAAGAACAGCGTTGAAGAAGTCCTTACAAACTGCGACTATCTTACAATTCACGTTCCTCTTACCGACGATACAAAGGATATGGTAAATGCAGAGGTTCTTCCAAAAATGAAGGATGGCGTAAGAATTCTTAACTTTGCAAGAAACGGTCTTGTAAATGAGGACGCTTTGATTGACACTTTAAAAACCGGTAAGGTTGCAGCATATGTTACAGACTTCGGCGATGATAAGATTTTAGGTGTTGAGGGTATAACAGTTATGCCTCATTTAGGTGCGTCAACTCCCGAAAGTGAAGAAAACTGTGCTGTTATGGCAGTTGACGAGGTTATGGATTATCTTGAAAACGGCAATATTACAAACTCAGTAAACTATCCTTCCGTTTCAATGGCAAGAACAGGAGATGTTCGCTTCTGCGTTATGCATAAAAATACACCTAACATTCTTACCCAGGTTTTAGGTGCAGTTACCGAAAACAACGCTAATGTTGAAAATATGGAAAGCAAAAGCCGTGGAGATATTGCTTATACAGTAATTGACACAACAGGTGCAGACGCTTCCGTTACATCAGCAATCAGTGAAATTGACGGTGTAATTCGCGTAAGAGTAATTAAGTAATTCTGATTTATTTATCGTAACAGCAAAATCACGACGCTTGTATTCAGCAAGTAAAAAAATAAAAAACCGCAGGTAATGGATAAAAATACCTGCGTTTTTTTGAATTTAATTGAACTTATAAATTTTTCTTGCAATTCGATAGAAGAATACGCCCATATGCTGACCGGGAGTACTCTGGAAGTTTGCAAAAGCAAAAATCGTTCCTCGCTTTATATGCTTATATACATTTTCATCTTTAGCGCGGAGATAATCCCACAGATCTTTTCGTTTTGCCTCTTTATCGGGATCATCGCAGATAATGGCGAAAATGTTTGAAATGGTCATCATCATTGTAATGTATTTCAGCATATATTTATAAAGCTTTGTGCTGATTTTCTTTACGTCCTCAAGATTATGTGCGTCTATCATCATTTTTGTTACACGAAGCTGTTGGTCGATTCGTTTTGCCATTACGCTTTCGTTAACCGACTGGTCCTCTCGTCCTATGTAATATCTGTAAAGGTCAAGGTCCATATAATAAATAGTTTTGACATACGGCAAAGGCTGATATACAAAAATGTTGTCAACATAAAAGGTGTGCTTTGGAAGCTCAACCTTACAGTCTCTTAAAAGCTGTGTGCGGTAAATTACCGAGTGCATAAGCAGACACTGAGAAATAGAAAAATGGTAAATATCGTCCCAACCGAAAATTTTATCTGTGGGAAATACATTTTTATAGTGCATAACATGGCGGGTATTATCACAGACATGCTCATAAACATAGTTGCAAATCATCATATCAAGCTCTTTGCCTTCCGCAACGAATTTGCGAAGCTGATTAAGAACTTTCTTTAATGAGGGAACGTCAAGCCAGTCATCGGAATCAACAACCTTATAGTAAAGGCCCTTTGCGTTACGCAATCCCTGATTTACTCCTTCGCCATGACCGCCGTTTTCCTGATGTATGGCTCGTACAATGCCGGGATATTTTTTTTCATAATCATCACAGATTTGTGGTGTGTTGTCCTTAGTAGAGCCGTCGTCAACAAGGATTATTTCAATATCATCTCCGCCCTGAAGCAGAGTGTTGATACACTTGTCCATATATTCTGCCGAATTATAGCAGGGAACAGCAAAAGTTATAATTTTCATTAAAAACTTTCCTCTCAAATTTAATTCACATATAAGAAAATGAATATGTTTTCATAGATTATATCATATTTTACCTGCTTATGGCAATATAAAATAAAAAAAGAATAGTATTTATTTGTATTTATTTGTAATGTCATAAACCATAGAATAATGAAAAAACAAGAAAGACCAACAATAAAAAATTGTCGGTTATGTCGATATATTGAAAATCGTGTTGATATTTTTGTGTTTTTGTGGTATAATTATTTTGTTAAATTTTGCATTTTATCAGGTGTTTGGTATGAGGAGACAACAGAATTTCAATTTCAATAACGTAGATGAAGTTGATGTAAACGTAATTACGGGGTATAAGGGTACATATAATCGCTTTTTCAAGAGAATAATTGACATTGTTCTGTCGCTTTTCTTTTTGATGCTTATTTCTCCGATAATATTATTAGTTGCTGTTGCAATAGTAATTGACTCGGGATTCCCTGTTTTTTACAGGGCACAGCGCGGTGGCTATAACAATAAGCCGTTCAGAATTTTTAAATTCAGAACAATGGTGAAAAACGCCGATAAAATCGGCGGAGGTACAACGGCTTTAAATGACAGCAGAATTACAAAAGTGGGTAATTTTTTGAGAAAGACAAAGCTTGATGAGATTGCCAACCTGTTCAGCATAATCAAGGGTGATATGAGCTTTATTGGTCCAAGACCGGAACTTTTGAAATATACAAATGCATATGAGGGCGCTGAAAAATACATATTAAAGGTTCGCCCCGGTATAACCGATTACAGTTCTATTGAATTTATCAATCTCGATGAAATAGTCGGAGCTGAAAATGCTGACGAATATTATGAAAAATATGTTTTGAAAAAGAAAAATCTGCTCCGAATCAAGTATGCGGCAACAGTTTCGCTAACTACTGACCTAAAGCTGTTTTGGCTTACGGTTTGGAATGTAATAAAAAAGGCATTGAAGTTTATATTTGCAAGGAAAGAAAAAAATGGAGTACTTAACGCTTAAAAATTCAGATTTAAAAGTATCAAGAATGTGTATGGGCGGCTGTCCTATGGGTGGCTATGGCTGGGGTTCAAATGTTCTGGAAAGCGAGCTTATTGACGCTGTTCATTGTGCGCTTGACAATGGAATTAACTTCTTTGATACAGCCGATACATACGGACTCGGACAGTCGGAAAAAATATTGGGAAAGGCTTTGAAGGGCAGACGTGACAAAGCGGTCATTGCTTCAAAATTCGGAGTCCATGCCAAAAACGGAATGCCTACATTTTATGATAATTCCCCCGAGTGGATAAAAAGCTCAATAAAGGGAACTCTTAAAAGGCTTGATACGGACTATCTTGATTTGTATCAGATACATTACAGAGATGAAAAAACACCTTTGAGTGAAGTTGTGGATACACTTGAGGAATTAAAAAAAGCAGGTTATATAAGATATTACGGCTTGTCTAATATTCATAAAAGTGATATACCAGAATTAAAAGAATATAAAGGAAGGTTTGTCAGCTTTCAGGATGAATACAGTCTTGCGTGCAGAAAAAATGAAGATGATTTTTTAAATCTTTCCAAGAATTTATGCCTTACTCCCTTGACATGGGGAAGTCTGGGCCAGGGAATTCTTACAGGAAAATATGATAGAAATACTGTTTTTGCAGATGATGACAGGCGGTCAAGAGATATTTATGTTAATTTTCACGGCGAAAAGCTGGAAAAAAATCTTGAAATAGTTGAGGTCTTGAAGAATATTTCTAATGATACAGGAAAATCAATTCCGGCTATAGCAATTCGTTTTATTCTTGATTTTCTGACAGATTCTGTCGTATTGGTCGGCATAAAAAGACCGTCGCAGTTAAAAGCAAATATTGAAGCATTTGGCTGGAAGCTTGATGATGAACAGATAAAAATTCTTGATGAGATTTCAAAGAATTAATTGGGAGTCTTTAAATGATAATTTATTGGTCAATGGTTATGTGGGTTCCGCTGATTTATTCTGTTTATTCATTGTTACATAATGAAGAAGCAATGCTCACGGATTATAATATACAGCAGGGGATCCGGAAGAAAATACCTATTGCATATGCAATTATTGTGTTTGGATATTTTATTTTCTGGATTGGTATGAGAAAATATGTTGCAGATACAGCTGCATATATTCTCGGATATGAAGCTTTACCTACAGAGTTTTCAACGGCGTGGAGCCAGATCAATTGGGAAGGTAAGAGCCCCGGTTTTTATATTTTTAATATAATTTTTAAGTGCTTTATTTCGCAGGATTACCAATGGTGGCTTATGACAATTGCCATTATATCCGGTGTATGCATTATGGTTGTGCTCAGAAAATATTCCTGTAGTTTCTTTTACAGCGCATTTTTGTTTATGACTATGCTTACATTCACATGGTTGATGAACGGTATGCGCCAGTTTATCTGCGTTGCTTTTCTTTTCCTGTTTTGTGACTGGATCAAAGACGGAAAATTTATAAAATTCCTTATACTTGTTTTGATAATGTCGACTATTCACACGACTGCACTTTTGATGATACCTATATATTTTGTAGCAAGAAGTAAGCCGTGGGACAAAAAGATAGGATTATTTATAATAGGAATTATTCTGATTTGTGTTTTTGCAGAACCGTTTTTCAACGGAGTTGAGAGTGCTTTAACCGGTACTGCATATGAAGGGTCAACAGAACAATTCAAAGAGGATGACGGTGTAAATCCAATCAGAGTACTGTTTTACGCAATTCCGCCTGTAATTGCTTTTATTTTCAGACAAAAGCTTGAACCGTATTATGAAAAGAATCCTATAATACCAATTTGTGTAAATATGTCATTGATTGCCGCCTCACTTTATCTCGTGGGCGTTTTTACAAGCGGTATTCTCATTGGCAGATTGCCGATTTACTGCGAAGTATATAATTTAATTCTGATACCTTATTTGTTGCATTGCTGTTTTGATAAGGAAACAGGCAGAACAGTCCGAATAGTATACACTGTTGTGCTTTTGGTATTTTTTAATTTATTGACATTTTCCTACTACCATAGTGATTTAACAGGCGTTATTAATTAAAGGTAAAGAAATATGATGAGTAAAAAACTGAATTTCATTTCATATGCTTATGCGATTGGAGCAATACTTGTTGTATTGGGACATTCTACCCCTACAGGTGCATCTGATATGCCTGTGATAATTGACCAAATACGAACATTTATTTACTGCTTTCATATGCCGTTGTTTTTCTTTATTGCAGGATTTTTATTTAAATATACATCGGAAAAAAAGACAAAGCCATATGGAACTTTTATGAAAAATAAACTTATAAGGTTCCTGACTCCGTATTTTGTTTTGTCCGCAGTTGGTATTGTACCTAAAATATTATTGTCTTCGCTTGTGGACGATAAAGTATCCTTTAGCTTGTATTATGTATTTGAAGCTATATTTAATCCAAGATTGAATGTATGGGGACACTTCTGGTTTTTACCTACTTTGCTGATAATTTATTCATTATCTTACTTGATTTTAAAGTGTTATAAAAATAAAATGCTTTTCTCAGCTATATTGGCAGTATCACTTGCAATTTCTGTTTTTCCGATTAATACAAACTGGTTAGCAATTAAAGATATATGTCTGGAACTTGTATATTTTTGTATAGGAATATTATCTTGTAGTATTATATTAAAAAATAAAGCAAGGATTTTCAAATTTCCGATTGCGTTAGCTTCAATAGCTTTTTCTGTTATTATATATATATTTATGACAATAAATAATTTTTATTGTCAAGATTGGATTAAAAATATATCAACTGTCGTAATTGCAATACCGTTGATTTATTCAGTGTTGTATTTTTCCGTTTTGCTTGAGAATAACGGTTCAAAAATACTTGATTATCTTGACGGCAAAACTTTTTCAATTTACATAATGTCATGGCCTTGTCAGGCTGTAACAGAAATGCTTTTAAATAGAGTAATGCATATGCACTGGTATATCACAATGCCGGCAATGTTTATAGTGGGTTTGGGTATTCCATTATTGTTTTTATGTATATATAAACGATTCAAAAGTCACCCGAAATTTATTAATTTAATATTCGGTGTGAATTAATATAGTTTTTGGAGGAAATAATGACCAGCAAAGAACTTGCGTGGCTGATACGCCGCCACGGAATTGAAATGACACATTTATCGGGCGGAAGCCATATCGGTGCAATACTTTCTGTTGCCGATATAATGGGAGTTCTGTATACCGATATATTAAAATTTGACAGCAGCAATCCCGAATGGGACGGCAGAGACCGCTTTATCCTGAGTAAAGGTCACGCAGGTGCGTCGGTTTATGCCGCAATAGCCGAGAACGGTTTTTTCCCTGTCGAGGAGCTTAAAACACACTATGCGAACGGAAGCAGACTTTCAGGTCATGTGTCCCATCATCTGCCCGGAATTGATTTTTCAACGGGTTCTCTGGGACATGGTCTTCCTGTCGCTGCGGGCAGAGCGCTTGCAGCAAAGCAGGATGGAAAATCTTTCCGTTCTTTTGTTGTTATGGGTGATGGTGAGTGCAACGAGGGTTCTGTCTGGGAGGCAGCTGAATTTGCCAACCACTACAAGCTTGACAACCTCGTTTCTATTGTTGACCACAACCATATGCAGAGTCTTGATTACTGCAACAACACCATTGAGGTTGATATGGCTAAACGCTGGAAAGGCTTTGGCTGGAATGTGATTGAAGTTGACGGACACAACCACGATGAATTGAGAAATGCCTTGAATGACACTTCAAATTCCGGACATAAGCCGACTGTTGTAATTGCACATACGGTAAAGGGCAAGGGAGTTTCATTTATGGAAATGGATATTCTCTGGCACTACAGATTTCCGCACAAGGGTTGGGAGTACAACTGTGCAGTCAATGAGCTTCACAAAACAAAACCCGATACTGTGACTGACCCGTACACCCCTGACGGTTGTCCTGAAACTCAGGCTGAGCCCGATCATTGCAGACATACCGTGTCCGAAACATATCATCCTACATACTACACAAGGGAGGTTGAAGACAGATGAGAGATACTGTAATCAGAACTTTAATCGAACTTGGCAAAAAAGATAAAGATATTGAGCTTATAACAGGTGACCTCGGCTTTGGCGTACTCAAAAGCTTTTGGGAAACTCTTCCGAATCAGTTTATTAATGCAGGAATTGCAGAACAGAATATGACAGGTGTTGCCGCAGGAATGGCGCTTGAGGGCAAGAAGGTATTTACATATTCAATCGGCAACTTCCCGACATTAAGGTGCCTTGAACAGATACGCAACGACTGCGCATATCATAATGCAAATGTAAATGTAATCTGCGTAGGCGGCGGTTATGTTTATGGTTCGCTTGGAATGAGCCACCACGCTACGGAGGATATTGCAATTCTTCGTGCACTGCCTGATGTAACGGTGATTTGCCCCGGTGACCCGACTGAAGCGGAACTTGCCGTAAAAAAGATTGCGCAAACTGACGGAACCTGCTACCTGCGACTCGGCAGAGGCGGAGAACAGAATGTGAACAGTGTAATCAAAGAGTTTGAAATCGGTAAAGCATATAAATTGCGTGACGCAAAGGATATGAATAAAAAGGTTGCAGTTTTTTCAACAGGTGCAATCCTTGAAGAAACTTCAAAGGCTTGTGATATGCTTGAGGAGCAGGGAATAGCGGTTGAACAGTACAGTTTCCCGACGGTTAAGCCGATAGACAGAACGGTTGTTGAGGACTGTGCAGACAGATTTGACAATATATTTACCGTTGAGGAGCATAACATTGTCGGTGGTTTTGGAGGAGCAGTTGCAGAGGTGCTTGCAGAGTACGGCGGTAAGGCAAAGCTCCACAGAATAGGAATTGATGATTTTTACTGCATTGAGGTTGGCTCTCAGGCTTATCTGAGAGAGCAGGTCGGCATTAACGCAGAGGGTATAGTAAGGAAGGTAAAGGGCGTTTTCAGTGAGTAAGATACTTATACTTGCAAACCACTATAATACTTTGAGAATTTTTCGCAGAGAGCTTATCAAAAAGCTGGCTGAATTGGGAAACGATGTAATTATTTCAATTCCGCCTGCCGAAAAACAAGAGATTGACACACTTGAATCATATGGCTCAAATGTAATAATAACGGATATGGAACGAAGAGGAATGAATCCTATTAAGGATATTGCACTGCTGAACAGGTACAAAAAACTGATCAGAGATGTGAATCCCGATAAGGTTATTACATACACCATCAAACCTAATATTTACGGTTCAATGGCTTGTAAAGCATTAAAAATTCCGCATTATTGCAATGTTACCGGTCTGGGTTCAGCTTTTATGGCTGACGGGGGACTGATGCGCAAGCTTGTTTCCATAATGTACAAATTTTCAATGAATAAGGCGGAAAAAATATTTTTTGAGAATGTCGGAAATTGTGATACATTAGTAAATGAAAATATTGTCAGAGCAGAGCAGACCGTTGTAATGGCTGGCGCAGGTGTAAATCTTGACGAATTTGCCTTTTGTGAATATCCCGAGGATGACGGTGCAGTTCATTTCCTGAATGTCGGCAGAATTATGCGTGAAAAGGGTATGGACGAGTTGTTTTATGCCATAAAAAAGATAAAAAAAGAGTACCCGAACACCACCTTTGATTTTATTGGGTGGTATGAGGATAATTATAAGGAAACAGTTGAGAAAATGCAGTCGGAAAATCTGATAGCTTTTCACGGATTTCAGAGCGACGTTACGCCGTTTATCAAAAAAGCTCATTGCATAGTTCACCCTTCGTATCACGAGGGAATGTCAAACGTCCTCCTCGAGGGCGCATCGACCGGCAGACCCCTGATCACCAGCGATATCCCCGGCTGCCGCGAGGCGGTCATCGACGGAAAAACCGGCTTCCTCTGCCGCCCCGCAGATAC